>JAGQNX010000012.1 GCA_020427865.1 candidate division WWE3 bacterium | reverse complement strand
TGGTAGGCTTTTACCCCACCAACAACCTGATAGGCCGCAGGCTCGTCCCTAACCGATGAATCTTTAGAGTTTCCTCCACATCGGGTATTACTCCAGCTTTCGCCGGGCTATTCCCGAGTTAGGGGTTGATTCCTACGTGTTACTCAGCCGTTCGCCACTAAACACACGGCGTAAAGCAAGCTTTACAATGTGTGTTCCGTTCGACTTGCATGTCTTAAGCACTCCGCTAGCATTTATCGTGAACCAGGATCAAATTCTTAAAGGAACATTCTTTTTGCCTTTCGAATCTCGAAAGTAAAGAACATTAAAATTTAATTCTGAAAAATTTTAATATAGTTTGGCTTTTTTTTTGCTCTATATATGGCTATTAATTTGTAAAAGTGCGACTGAAGGATTCTAACAAATCTATCAGCATTAGCAAGGTATCAATTTAAAGAGACGTTGTCAACGAATTACGCCTTTAAGTTTGCTTGTATGAAAAACTTTTTTGAGGGTATCAAAAATTTCTTCTGGTTTATATAGCGGTTTGCATACAGTTAAATCTATATGAACATTGTTAGACTCCGGCCAAGTGTGTACGACTAAATGAGAATTAGACAATATATAAACTAGTGTTTTTCCTACAGGTTCAAACTTAACAACCTCTTTTTTTACAACCTTAAGTCGATGTACAGAACAAACAGTTGAAATTGCTGATTCTAAGTTTTGAATAGAGTTAGTTAAATCGTAAGATACATCAAATAGTTTAACATCTACTTGTTGTATAAAAGGAAAAGAAACATGTTTGTTAGTATCATTTGTGTATAAAGCAGTGGAATCTTCTACTAAATAGGCATGTGATTCAGATGTAGTATTTAATATATAAAGATCGCTAGAGTTTCCAACTGTTTCAGCACCGGTATATTTTATAAAGTTAGGCGTTTTTTCGTCTATCACTAAGTTGTACCCATCTATAAATTTATTCACATCTCTGTCACGATTCATAAAACCTTTACTTGCACCGTGATATAAGAAAATGCTGCCATAAGGAGTACTATTTGAATTAAGCATTTGTAAAGCACGTTTCAAAAATAAAGAAACCCCCGCACTCGTATAAGGAGGATCAGTAACTACAGCATCAAATTTGTTGCTATATGTTTTAGGAACAAAATTAGCAGCATCATAATATACAAACTCAGCGGACTTACCGTGTTGAGCATATATAGAATTTAAATAGTTAAGTAACTGTTGATCGATATCAAAAACTACAAGACGTTTAAATTCGACACCAAGTAATAGTAAAGCTATAGAAACAAAATCGTCATCACCTAAAATTACTACAGAAGAATATTTTGGAGGATACTTAGAAATAAGAGTTAGAGCTTTTTTAAACGCGTCAGATTCAACGCAAAAGAATTGATCAAATTCGCGTTTAGCAGCTGACTTATATTGTTCTCTATACTTTCTTAATGTTTCTATTTGTTGAGGTGTAACAGTACTAACAAAGGGAGCGTTTGAGACTTCTAAAAGTCCACTTACTAAGGCGTCGATAGAATCATAAGAGGATGTAGAAACAAGAGTATCTAAAGTCTGTAAAAAAGTTAGTACTTGGGTTTTTGGAATTGCAGTAAAACTAACTAATTCATTACTAGTAGAACACTTGGATAAAGCTTGTAACAACTCAAAGAGTTCAGAGAAACTTAGTAAGGGATTAAGGGATTTTAAATGTAAAATTTCATTGTTTGTCATATATATTTACTTGGGGATTTTAAACTTAAATATGCAGGTGTATTAATGTACCCATATTGCTATATTAAACCTCTGTAGAAGGGATATATACTACAACATTGAATTTCAATAAGTGTGTTTCAACATTTCTACAAGGGTACAGAAGATACCCTAGTATATTAATGTATAATACCGCCTCCCATAACTAAATTATCTAAATAAAATACGGCGCTTTGCCCTGGAGCAATACCATGAATCCCTTTATGCAATTCAACATTAACATTTGAAGGTGTGCCTGATAAAGTACATGAATAAACTTCTCCTAAATGCCTAATACGAACACTACACTCTAAGGGCAAAACTACATTACTATGCCATACAGTAGATTGAACAGAAAAATTGGTACACTTCCCCTGCTCTGAATAGCCTACAACAAGTGTATTTGTGGAAGCATCTTTACCAATAACATATAGTGGGAGTCCATGGTATTTGGAAACTCTAAACCCATGTCTTTGGCCAATAGTATAAAAAGCTATACCGTCGTGTTCTCCTATAACTTCTCCCGAAATATTGGTTACAGGACCAAAATTAAATGGTATTTCTGCACGCAGAAAATCTTTAATATTTACTTCCCCTATAAAACATATCCCAACACTATCCGCTTTATTTGCAGTAGGAAGACCTATATTAGTTGCTAATTTTCTAACATCTTCTTTATACATTTCACCCAACGGGAACAATACCTTCTCAAGCTTCTGTAGTGGCACCTGATACAAAAAATATGATTGATCTTTACTAGAGTCAACTCCTTTAAACAACTGCGCTGGAGAGTGTTTTACGCGTGCATAATGCCCTGTGGCTATAAAATCGAATCCCTGAGACATAGCCCAATCATAAAATAGTCCGAATTTGATTTCACGATTACATACAACATCAGGGTTTGGGGTACGACCACTACGATATTCGTTATAAAAATAAGATATAACATTCTCGCGATATTCTTTTTCAAAATTCAATGTAAGAAAAGGAATATTCAATTGAGTAGCAATCTTTACAGCATCAGCACGGTCTTGTTCACCTGTGCAAGCAGCATCATTGTAATCCCAACACTGCATATGTACACCAACAACATCATAGCCTTGTTCTTTTAATAAATAGGCAGCTATGGAAGAATCGACACCACCACTCAGTCCTACAGCTACCTTTTGTTGTTTAGTATTGGAAATCACACAAGGATTATACATGGAAACTAAAAAAGGCACCTGTGACAGGTGCCTTTAGGTAGCTAACCCTAACAAGAGGATTAGCTTTGGCCAATATATTCGAAAGTTATTTTATTGTCAACACTTTTTCTGTTAAGTTTGCGGATTTAGGGTTAGAAGTGTCCAAATCACATTTAACTACAAGTAAATTCATAACTTCAATTATTTCTTTAATTATCTCTAAGGCTTCATTGTAGGTAAGTTTTCTAAAATTATGTGGGAAGTAATGAAACACTTCATTACGACCACGTCTCCAAACGTTCCATATACGTTTAGCTAGGGCTTCTCCGCCATTTTTATAGTTACACATACGATCAAACAAAGAATTTCTATTATTTTTTAAGTAGTGAGGATTCATAATGCGACCGATTCTAATATCATCACCATAATATTCATCTTCTTGAATAAAATCTAAATCAAGTAAGAATTGTTTTAAAAACCCTTCATAGGCCTTTGCAAAAGGAAACACTAAAAACGAATAATCAGAAATGTTATCAGATATATGAGACACATGATTACAAAGCTCTTCACCATCAAGTAAAAGGCCACGTTGATATTCAGAAAGATACATCCATAACGGGGAGTCTTTTTTTATACATTCCATAAAACTAGTCTACTTGAGTCGCCAAAAAATGTTTAGTAATTTCTACTACAAAAAATATTACTAAACCTAATAAAAGTACATAAAGCCAGTAAAAACCTATGGGTACAACATTTAGGAACTTGCCAATAGGAGGTGAAACAAAAGGAACAAGCTGTAGAAACAATCCAACCGTAACACTTATATTTAACCACCAATTATTGAACGGGTTTTCTCTCCAAAAAGAGGTATGAAAATTTTTGATAGAGAATACATAGGTTAAAGATATTATTCCTAGCGAGGCAAAAGCTACAGATCTTGCTATAGCAAGATTTGAAGTAGCATTATACGCTAACAAAAAAAGTGCAAATGTACCAAAGCCACTCAACAATGATACCAAAACAATTAACTTTAACATCCATGTAGAAATAAGTTGTTTATGGGGATCGCGCGGGGAACGCGACATAATATTTGGAGACTTAGGGTCCACAGTGAGTGCTAAACTGGGAAATCCGTCACTAACTAAGTTAACCCACAAGATATGTGAAGCACTAGCTACAACTGGAACAGAACTAATTAAGGCTAATAATATAGCTACAATAGCCTGAAAAGAGTCCGCTAATAAATATAATATGACTTTCCTAATGTTATCAAAAATACCGCGACCTTCTTCTATAGCTGCAACAATTGTAGAAAAGCTAGAATCAAGTAAAACTAGATCTGCGGTCTCTTTAGCAACATCTGTAGCATCACCTACAACTATGCCAATATCCGATTTTGCTAGTGCAGGTGCATCGTTAACACCATCACCCATCATTGCAATGACTTCACCCATATCTTTTAAAGCAGTGATTACCTGTAACTTTTGCTCAGGTTTAGTACGCGCAAATAACATTGTAGACCTATTATTAGCAATCAACGATTGTAACTGCTTAGGGGTCTTTTTTGCTATATCAGAGCCTAAAAGTACGTTTTTAGGTTCTATTTCTATACCTAGTTCAGTGAGAACCGACACTGCAGTTTGTGCATAATCACCTGTTATAACAAGAAGTCTAATGCCCGCCTGTTGTACAATCTGTAAAGAATTTTTAACATCAGGTCTAATAGGATCAGAAAAAGCTAGAATTCCAACCCAATTAAAGTTGCCTTTTACTATTTCTTGCGGATTCAAAGACAAATTATCTAGTTTTTTGGGTTTTTGGGCGTAAGCGATTAACCTATACCCCTTATTAGAGAGTGTGTTAATTGTATCTAAGATGCCTTGTTGTTCTCTAGAGGGCATTTTACACAACTCCAATATTACTTCGGGAGCACCATTAATAAAGATCACATTGGTATCTTTAGAAAACTTATGTAAACTAGCAAAATATTGAGTACTCGAGGAAAAAGGAAGGGAATCTAAACGTAAAAATTCATCAGACAAGCCTTCGACATTATTTAAGTGATTAACTGCCCAATTTGATGCAGCTACAAGCATCGGATCGTCCATATCATTAGCAAGATACGTTTGTAAGGCTAGGGAAGAACTATCTCCAACATAATCAACAACCTGCATTTTACCCTGAGTAAGAGTACCTGTTTTATCTGTACATATGGTAGTAACACTACCAAGGGTTTCAGCGGAAACAAGATTTCTAACTAAACCTTGTCTGCGTAAAACACGTTGCATTCCTATAGCTAGAATAACAGTCAAAGCGACTAGAAGACCTTCAGGAATAGCAGAAACAGCTAGTGCTACAGCGGTTAAAAATATTTCCCCAGGGTCATGCCTAAACAATAAACCCAATACAAATACAAATAGCGTGAGCGCTAGCACTATCTTTGATAATACAGTACTAAACTTAGATAGTTGCTTTTTCAAAGGAGTATCATCACCAACATCCTGCACATGACGAGCAATTTTACCAATCTCTGTATTAGAACCTATACTTTTTACCGAAACAACTGCGTTTCCCGAAGAAACAACAGTACCCATAAATACGGAGGCATCTACAGGTTTGGGTACCGGCACAGATTCCCCCGTCAAAATGGCTTCTGTTACATAAAATCTAGAAGATTCAATTACCAAACAATCAGCAGGAATTTTATCTCCTGTATTTAAAATAACTATATCAGAGGGTACTAAATCTTGAGTGGATATAGACTTTACATGTCCACCACGTATGACAGACACTTCGGGTTGTAGCATTTGCTTTAAGGCTTTAAGTGCATGACCTGCTCTTGATTCTTGTATAAAACCTAAAAACGTATTTAGTATAAGGGCTGCGGCAATTATTGTAGCGTCAGCAAATTCTCCCAAAAATAGAGTGACTAAAAGAGCTACCAATAATACATAAACTAAAGGGCTAGCAAATTGTCGAATAAAAATTTGAAAGCTAGAAGGTGTTGGGGCTTCGGGTAAGGCATTGGTACCGTAGGTCTTTGTTAAAGAAATAACTTCAGAATTGGTAAGACCTCTATGTTTTTTTACCAAATCATCTAATCTTGCAGATTTATTTACAGACAAAGCCTTTATTAGAGGTATTTGCACAGTTTTGTGAGGCATATAAATATTTTACCAGTTCTATACAAAACATTCCCCTATGCATATCTATAACTTATACTTATTACAATGCTCCAAACCGCAACAGATGTGCAAAACATCACAAATGGCACTATATTAAGCTTTGCACAGATCTCTTTGGCAGCGTTTGTCATAGTGTTTGCTACAAAACATTTTATAAAGAGTAGTAAAAAAATTGCACATCATTTTGGGTTGTCTGGCTACACTATTAGCTTTTTTTTAATTGCAGTAGGTACATCCCTACCCGATTTGATAGTAAGTATTGAATCAGGAATAAAACAAACACCATTACTAGCTTACGGTAATGTAGTAGGTTCTAATATTGCATTGTTAACATTAGTAACAGCACTACCTGTGTTATTAGTAGGAAAAGTTTCCACAAGAGCAGTAACTAGGTCTAAAGACATAAATATATTAGTACTTTTCACACTACTGCCTTTAGCATTAATGATTGATGGAGTAATTGGAAGATTTGATTCCATTGTATTAGTAGTTGCTTATGTCACCTACTTTTTTTATGTACTAAAAGAGCAAACTGAACTAGAAAAAGTTCTAGATTTTTTTACAGATGTAGATTTGTTTAAAGAAACCGTAATATTTATTACAGCACTTATAACTTTAATATATGCAAGTGATGGTATAGTAACAGCGTCGTTGGAATTAGCAACAACCTTGAACATACACGTAGCAATCCTAGGAGTAACTATTACTGCAATAGGAACAACATTACCTGAACTATCTTATGCAATAGCAGCAATTAGAAATGGTAAACCTGCAGATGTGTTAGGCGATGTAGTAGGTAGTGTAGTAGCAAACTCTACACTTATTTTAGCAGGCACTGCAATAATCACACCTATAAAGGTTAGTTTATTAGACGACAATGGTCTTATTTCTAACTTAGTTTTGGTAATAACGTTATTTTTATTCGTACGTTTTGCAAATTCTAAAGAAAACATAAATACCCTAGAGGCAAGTGTATTAATGACTGTTTATGTTTTATTTAATATTGGGGCGTACCTGTTAATAGGAAAAAGCTTGTTCTAACAAACTAGTGCTGTAGAACTAAGGTATAATTACAATTATGCAAAAAGGAAATCCAAGGGTAGCAATAGTCGTAGACTATCTAAATCAATATGGGGGTGCAGAAAAGACATTAGAAGCTATGTGCGAACTCTTTCCAGAAGCTCCAATATACACAAGTATCTATGAACCAAATCAAATGTCGGAGATCATTAACTCCAAAGAAATCATAACTCCTGATAATACAAAAGGAAGACTTTTAGCCAAATTACCTAAACATTTCACATTTCTAATGCCCAGTGTATTCGAAGCCTTTGATTTATCCAGATTTGATTTAATAATATCAAGCGGAACTGCATGGTCTAAAAGTGTTTTAACAACACCAGATCAATTACATATTAGCTATATTCATACACCACCAAGATTCTTATATGGTTACAGTGTGGAAAGTGTACAAAGATTTAAGTGGTACTATAAACCTTTTGTAGCATATATAGATCATCATTTAAGAGTATGGGATTTTATGGCAGCACAACGTCCAAATTACTTTGTGGCAAATTCCGAAGAGATAAAGGAGCGTGTATTTAAGTTTTATAAGAGAAAGGCAACAGTTATATATCCACCAGTAGAAGTAGAAAAAGGGCTTAGTTTTAAAGGCACAAAGGACAATATATCAAAACCATATTATCTAGTACTTGGAAGGCTAGCAGCATATAAAAATGTGGACTTAGTTATTGAAGCATTTAATTTAATGGACCTAGAATTAAAAATAATAGGTACAGGTAAAGAAGAAACCAAACTTAAAAGGCTAGCTAAATCTAACGTCACAATGTTAGGTAAACTATCCGAAACCGAAAAGCACAAATATATAGAGAACTGTTTAGGTGTAATCTTTCCTGTAAAAGATGAGGATTTTGGAATAGTTCCTATTGAAGCATTTTCACACGGAAAACCAGTTCTTGCACATAAGTCGGGGGGACCTAAAGGGATTATAAAAGAAGGATTTACAGGAGAGTTTTTTACAGAACTAACTACAGAAGGAATTGTGGAAGCCGTAAAAATCTTTGATAACAAGGTTAGAAATAATAAGTATAATCCCGTAGAAATAAAAAATTATGCACGTCAATTTAGTAAAGATATATTCAAAGAAAAATTTACTGATTTTGTTAACAAATGTTGGTCAAAACATTTAGAATCCAAAAATGCCTGAACTACCCGAAGTGCATACAATAACAACAGATCTTAACAAACATCTAGTAGGTTGGGATATAGCGCATGTAAGACTAATAGATAATTATAGAGTTAATTTACCGGCAGATACATTTATAGAGTCACTAGAAAAAAAACAAATACAGAATGTGGAAAGAATAGGGAAAAATATTGTAATTAGATTACCCGACGAACTCAGTTTAACGATTCACCTAGCAATGACGGGACAAACACTTATACGAAGTGCAACTTTTCAAAGAGATAAATACGAAAGAGTAATATTTACTCTTATAAACCCACAAACACATAAACAACTAGAGCTTAGATTTTGCGATAAAAGGATGTTTGGGAAAGTACAGATAATAGATAAACAGGGGTACAACGAACTAAAAGCAAAACATGGACCCGAACCTATAAATGAAAATCTAACTCCTGAAAAATTTTTAGAAAGACTACGACTAAATAAAACAGTAATAAAAAAACAACTACTAAATCAAGAAGCCGTTGCAGGACTAGGCAATGCATATGCTACAGATGCATTGTGGATGGCAAAAATCCACCCAGAGACTCTAACAACATCCCTAAATGTAAATATGGCGACAGTACTACTAAAAGCATGCAAAGAAATACTTTTGGAAGGTATAAATAATAGAGGTATATCTATGAGTGACTATGTAGATGCGTTTGGAAAAAAAGGGTCACAACAAGAGCATTTTAGAATTTACCGACAAGAGAAATGTAGGAGATGTGATATGCCAGTAACAATAAAAGAAATTGCAGGTAGAAATACCTACTACTGTGAAAAATGCCAAGAAAAAGATAATCAAGCAAGATTGCTATAATATTTGAGTGCATATAACAGAACTTGAACTTAAAGACTTTAGAAACCATAAGTACATTAAACTTAGCTTCGACAATGCACCTACCATAATAGTAGGTCCTAACGGTATTGGTAAAACAAACATATTAGAAGCAATACACTTGCTCTCTACAACCAAGTCTCTTAAAGCCACTTATGATAGAGAGATGATTTCTCATGAGGAGAAATTAACAAGAGTGGCTACAAAAGTACTAAAAGCTTCGGAACTAGAAACAACAGAAGTTAAAGAATTTAGATATATAGATTTAACACAACAACAGGAAGATTCTGCAAAAACTAGGAACTCCTGGGACCTAGAATCTCTAGAACTATATATAGTAAAAAGTGACACTTATGCTAATGCATCCAGCAAGAAAACTACAATAAATGGGGTTAAAAGATCTATCACTAATTTTGCAGGTTATATAAACACTATTCTATTTACACCCTCAGATATAAGTTTGTTAACAAGTGCTCCTGCATTAAGACGTAGGTACTTAGACGCTATATTTTTTCAAATAGATAAGACTTATAAACAAAGTGTTGCCGAATACGAAAAAGCAAAAAAACAGCGCAATAAGTTACTAGAAACAATTAGAGAAACAGGTAGGGGTTACGATTTAATAGAATTTTGGGAAGAAAAGCTAATTAAAAACGGGCAATATATACAAGAAATGCGGAGGGATTTCTTTGCACATGTAAATAATACTATTGAAGAGACAGCAGTTAAATTAAGTGACAACTATAAAAAAGTGGAAATAATATATGATAAAAGTGAAATAACTCAAGAACGCCTTAATAAATACAAACACGCAGAAATAGCAACAGGTAGAACGTTAGTAGGTCCGCATAAAGATGATTTTTATATAACGCTAAATGATTATCATAGTGGTAACTATGCATCTAGGGGTCAACAAAGATCTATGGTACTTGCTTTAAAGCTATGTGAGCTAGAATACATAACAGGAAAAACAAATGAAAGACCAATATTGCTACTGGACGATGTCTTTAGCGAACTAGATGAAAGGCATAGGCAAGCAATAGAAAATATAATATGGAATCAACAAACTATAATCACAAGTACTGATAGAAATTTGTGAATTGCGGTAAAAATGCGTGAAATAAATAGCAAACTGGAATACAATTATTTTAATGTATTTACCAGAATATACAATAACTCCTAAGATACTCAAAAACATTGCAGATATAGAATATAGCCGTGCCATAATAGACAACACCACCATATTAAGTTTATGGCAAAGCAGACTCTTAAGCGAGGCACTAACTCAAAAAGTATATTCCCTATTAGAACTAGAAGGCTACAACCTAAATAAAGACGAAACTAAAAAAGTTGTTGATACTTATGCAGGTATAAAACCCACAATACAAACACAACCCTTAATTAATGTTATAGATAGTTTAAAAAAGTTGGATGTAATAGCAAGAAACAACTATTTTGAAGATCAAGATTTAAAATCCTTAAATAAAGAGCTAACAAAACAAGTACTCCCTCCCAACAAACAAGGAACATTTAGAAGTAAAGAAACAGCAAAAGGCACTGATGTTGAATCAATACTTGCACGCGTAAACGAGCTTATAGATTGGATACATAGTATGGACGCACGAAACACGCATCCAGTGATAATATCAGGAATAGTAAAAATAGAATTAGAACAGATAAATGCGTTTGAAAACTTTAACAAAACAACAGCAGGTTTAATAAGTTATTTAGTATTAAAGACATTAAATTATAGTTTTGAAGATTATTTATGCTTAGAGACATACTTTTTAAATTCTAAAGTGGAATACATGCATTTGTTACATGCAAATAGACCAAACGAAGACAACGACTTAACAGATTGGTTAACTTATTTTTCAGAAGGATTTGCAATGGAAACATCTAAATTAAAAGAAAAAATGCAGTTAGTAGCACGTGATGCAAAATTAGCAAAAGCAACAGGTACAGTGAACTTAACACCTAGACAAGAAAAGATTGTGGAATACATTCAGGATTACGGACTCTTAAAAAATAGTGATTTTCCCCTTTTATTTCCAGACATATCAGAAGACACAGTATTAAGAGATCTTAAAAAACTTGTAGAACTAGATATATTAGTAAAGCTTGGACGCACAAAATCCTCTAGATACGAACTCAAATAGCTGTCATATGATAAAATCCACTGCATGACAGTAGAAACAACTTACTCAAGAGATCCCAAAGAATTATTAATCATAATAGATTATCTAAATCCCACACAAGAAGCCGAAGAAAGAATACAGCAAATAAGAACAACATTTAGAGAACTATATGCCTACGCATATAGTGCATATGCAGGTGCGGTACAAGAGGAATGCAATACGTGGGAAGAAACGCCTACTGTAGAAGACCTTTTTGAATCCTTGAGATTTGAAAGAGTATACAGAGCTAAAAGTAGATTAGCAGAAAAGATAGGAGCAGAAGCAGACTTTATAGATGTATTACAAAGGGAAGAACTAAAATATAGAGCTTACACAGAAAACATTACACATACAAGCACCGCGGCAAAGGAAGTAGTTACTCTAGCAGAACCTTTTTTTAGGGCTATAGCGTCAGACGAGAAAGCACTGGATATATTCGGAGAAGATTGGGAGATGATATATACTACTATCTAATATGCTTTTTATCGAATTTGCAAAATACTTAGATAAACTCGAAACCACATCAAAACGGTTAGAGATAACAGACATTCTATCAGATCTAATAAAAGACCTCAGTACAAACGAAGCAGCACAGGCGATTCACCTAACATTAGGACAATTAAAAGCACCTTTTGAATCTCAAAAATTTAATATAGCAGATAAGATGATGGTAAAAGCCGTTTCACAAGCATATCAGTTAGATGAGTCAGAAGTTCAAGAATCATATAATACTTTAGGCGATCTTGGAGATGTAATTATAAACATTAAGACCCAAAATAAATCTACAGGAGAAACTATAGATACAGTTTATACGGCACTGCTAGATATTGCACAAATCGAAGGAAAAGGCTCGCAAGAAAAAAAGCTTAACAAACTAAGTGAATTGCTAAATAAACTAGACCCTTTATCTGCAAAATATGTTACAAGAATAATTTTAGGTACTACGCGATTAGGCTTTACAGCGCTAACTATAATAGATGCCTTAGTGGTTTACCTTAACGGTAATAAAGACAAACAATTAAAGACAGATATAGAGTTTAAATATAACGTGCATCCAGATATAGGTCTGATAGTAGCTAAAATAATAGATAAAGGTCTAGCGGGCATACAAGACATAAAGATGGAACCAGGAGTACCTTTAATGCCTCAAAAACCACAGAGATTAGGAACCACAGAAGAAACTCTAGAAAAGATGAACGGTACAGTCTGGGCAGAGTTCAAATTAGATGGAACACGTGTACAGCTACATATGGACAGAAAGAAAAAACTACATATTCCCCTTACGGAAACACCTCTTTTTGGAGAGAATATGGAAGATAAAATCTTTGTTAAAACGTTTACACGTAATTTAGATGAAACAACACATCAATTCCCAGATATAATACAAGCTGCAAAAGAATACATAAATGCAGACTCAGTAATACTAGATGGAGAGGCCATAGGATATAACAAAGAGACTGGTGAATATTTACCTTTTCAAGAAACGATTCAACGCAAACGTAAACACGGCATAGAAGATGCGGTTACTGAAATTCCTTTAAAATATCTAGTATTTGATATCTTGTTTTATAACGGAAACGAAACTATAACAAAACCATTAATCGAGAGAAGAAAATTACTTAACAAACTTATAAAGAAGAACGATATCATTCTGGCTAATGATAACTTGCTAACTACAGATCCAAGCGCATTAGAAGATTATTTTATGGAAGCAAAGAATAAGAAGCTAGAAGGACTTGTTGTAAAAAATCCCGATTCGGAATATCAGGCAGGAGCAAGGTCTTTTTCCTGGGTTAAACTAAAGCGACTAGAAGGCGGTGAATCCACACAATTAGCAGATACCATTGATACAGTAATTTTGGGCTACTACTTTGGGAAAGGTATACGAGCCTCATTTGGAATAGGCGGATTTTTAGCAGGGGTATATGATAAAAAGTCTAAAGAATTTAAAACATTAACAAAGGTAGGAACGGGTCTAAAAGATGAAGACTGGGTATATTTAAAAGAACAATGCAATAAATTAGAACTAAAAGAAAAACCAAGCAATGTAGAAGTAGCAAAAGAGTTAGTTCCAGATGTTTGGGTAAAACCTACAATTGTTACAGAATTAAGAGCAGATGAGATTTCTAAATCAACACAACATAGTGTAGGATATGCATTACGATTTCCTAGACTAATAAAGTTTAGAACAGATAAAGACGCATTAGACACAACATCAACAGAAGAAATAGAAGAGTTATTTAGGTTGCAATCAAAATAAATTTGACTCACAATTATTATATGGAAACAAACCAAACAAATACAATAAACTCAATAAACCCACAAACTAAGCCTTACGAAATGGACCCAAATATAGAAGCCGCAATGTCTTACTTAATAACCCCCATCACAGGAGTAGTTGTACTAGTTACAGAAAAGCAAAATAAATTTGTACGTTTTCATGCAATGCAATCTATAATTTTTGGAGTATCCGCATTTGCAATTATAAAAATAGCAAAAGCCTTAGAAATAATTTTAATTGGAATAATTCTAGGTCCAGTGGCAAACATTGCAATAGCCCTATTGTGGTTAACTTTAATGTGGAAAGCATTTAACAAAATAGAATATGAGTTACCTATATTAGGACGGGTTGCAAAAGACTTTGCTTATAAAAACAACTTTCAGCAACAATAATGCAAGGCATTGGCGAAATTCTAAAAAGTAAAGAAATAAAGCGGGATACAAGAAATTCACATGAACATCAAGCCTTTGGAAACAGGCTAGCGGAAGAGCTCAACGATACAAAACACAGAGCCTTATACATTAGGCTAGCTAAAACACAAGAACGTAATATTTTAGAGCAAGCAAGAGATTTTGTAATTTCACAAGAACATGTAACTAAAAAAGGGCCTTTGTTTATGTGGAAATATAAACAAATAAAAGATGCTAAAAAGACAAAAGAAAAAGCTACTCGTTGATCTTTAGGGGCATTAATATATGCAAAAATTGCACATCAGATTCCAAAGGTTTAAGTAAACAGGGAGAAGTATTACCATTTGTTTCTATTCTAACTTTAGGATACTTAACATTAGAGAAAAATTCTTGTAAAAACTTTTGATTAAACGAAACAGTTAAATCACCAACTACAGTTGCGGGGATGGAGCTTAAATGCTCTCCGGTTTCTGCAGAATTAACGCTTATCTTAATCTCTCCAGAATTAGCAAGTACAAGTGTTATAGGGTCACTTATTTCTGTAGTAAATATAGAAGACATTTTTATAGCTTCGTATAATTCTACACAAGGAAACTCAGCACTAATGCTGCCAGACGCAGGTATTATCTTTTTATAATCAGGAAAACTACCCCCTAATAAACGTACCGTAATCAAAACTTTTTCGGACTCAAATAATGCAAGGTTATCAGAATCGTTTAATACAAACTTAATAGGAACTGCACTACTACCTAAGATTCTTGCAACATCGGCTAAAGTTTTAGAAGGAATCACAATTTCAAAATAAGGGCATTCGGCATCAACTACAGGCAATTTATATTCGGATAGTCTAAAGCCATTAGTAGCAGCAAGTGTAAGCACCTTATTATCATGGCATATAAATACACCACTATAGATTGGATTGGATTCATCAACAGCGGCAGCAAAACTTACATGCGAAACAGCACTAGAAAAATTAGAAGGGTCAAAATTTATATAATCACCTGATTCAGGCATAGTAGGCAATTTAGGGTAATCTTCTGCAGTAATACCGTTGATTTTAGAAGAATGGGAGGCTGCTGTAATACTTAAGCGCTCTTTTTCTACAGTAAGAGATAAGGTATCAGTACTAAGATTGCTAATTAGCTCACGTAATAGTTTAGCAGGCACTGTAAGAGCTCCTGGAGTCTCCACAGTAGCTTCGAGATGCATAGATATAGCAGTCTCCAAGTTTGTCGCAGAAACGGTAAGGCGTCCAGCGTCAGCACTCAAAAGCATATGTGTTAATATAGGTAAAGAACTTTTTAACGGGACCGCTTTAGAAACAATTGTTAATGCTCTATTTAAATCTGCAGTAGAACATGTAAGCTTCATTGCTTCTTTTTTAGCACAACATG
>JAGQNX010000134.1 GCA_020427865.1 candidate division WWE3 bacterium | reverse complement strand
CTATAACAAAATACATTCTCATAACCCATGTATCTGAATCGTCTGGGCTTCTACCAATAGCCTCTTTAATATCTTCCTTAGATGTGACTTTTCTTTTTCCCCCGTCTTTTGTTATCTCTTTATATTGGGATAATTCCTGTACTATTAAATCTTTTTGGTTCTCATCACAATCAGAGGCGATTTCGTGATTATTAACCTTAGTAGCTAATAGAAATACACATTGAGTTCTTAGGTTAGAGTAGTCTGTTGTTAGTTTTGGTGCTACTGATGTTGTGTGTACATATGGAAGTTGTGTTGGATTTATATCAGTTCTTATCGCCGCATATGAACTTTTAAATCCTACAATTCCATTTAATAGTGGGTCGTTTGGTAGATGTTCTCCCACACCAATAGCATCTACTATTATATTAGAAAACGGTATCTGTTCCTCTGCTGCAACTTGTCTTATCTTCTCTCTAACAGATGAGGAGTTTAATTCTGGATGTTTTGTCCTTTTATATTCCTTTAATCCCTTCCAATAAGAAAAAACAATATTATCTTCTCCATCCCCAGCCACATCAACAATTAAATATTTTGTAGCAGATATATCAATCGTATTAGTGAATACATCATTTAAAGCTTCTCTGTTAAATAATAAACTCGAATCATCATTATATTCCCAATCACCTTGTTTTAGTCTTTTTCTTGTTTTAACATCACTTATTTCATCTAAGTTTTCCTCATATTCCTCTGCTGTGTATGGGTTATCAGAATACAATGATTGTAAAAACTGGTAATTATTTGGCAGTGTACCTTTTTTATATGGTAGATAAAAAACACGAAACAACCAGCCGTCATTTGGGTTACAAGTTAAAAGCAGTTTCGATTTTACGTTTAATTCTTTATTTTGATGTCTACCAATACGAGACTTTAATACATCAAAAGCTTTAAATTCTACTTCTCCAGCTTCTTCAATCCAACCACCTGTATACTCTAACGAACCAAATCTTTCATACTCCGAATCTGATGGCTTATATGCAAGGTCTAGTAAATCTATTCTTGAACCATTTTTAAATTCAATAAAATTATATTGTCCATTTAACTTCCAATCGCTTTCAGGTATACCGTGATATTTACAAACCTTTTTAAATGTTTCAAAACTTGATTTCATTAGACGAGATAGTTCATTACGCCCAATAAACCATTTAGAGCCTTCATAAAAATAACAATTAGTTATAAGCCACTCACAACCAAGCCATGATTTACCACCACCAGCTCCACCACCAAACAATAAATACTTAGTATTATTATCTTTTAAATACTGGTAGGCTATGTGTTGCTTTTTAGTCGGTTTTATTGTCGGTATCATCGGGAGTTATATAATTAAATCCTTTAATCACCTCTCCTTTAGATGTTAGGTCTGTTTCTGTTCTATCTTTCCAGTTATAGTTATTCTTTAGATTGAATATTGAGAATGTTGCATTTGCTTTTCCTAGCATTGCATTTTCTTCTACCCATTGTTCACACTTGCCTTTTGCTTCTTTTATTGTGTCAAGAAATTCATCTTTCTCTTCATAATTACACAATGTTTCTCTGTTTGTGCCAAGTGCTAGTGCTAGTCCTGTTATAGTTGGAGGTCTTAAATAGTATCCTGGTTTATCTGGGTCTTCTAATGATAAAAAGTAAGCATCTATTTGCTCTTTTAGTTCTTCTACTGTTTTCCATTTTGGAGGTCTACCTGCTGTCATACTATTTTCTAAATCCCATACTAGTTTCTTTTATAATTTCATCATTAAGTCTTTTCCAGTCATCATCTATCCATATATCTGCTACCTCTGTTTGTTTGTCTTGTTTTATAGCATCCTTTACTGATGAGGCATAAACATACTTTCTTATTATATATCTACTTACTGGATTTTTCATTTCTTTATCTTATTAAAAGCTTCTTCAAAAGTTATTATATTACCATAGAGTGGGCTTGCGAGTGTTTTGGCTGAGAATATAGCAACTTTATTTCTATGTTCCCTATCTTTTATACTTTTCAGTTGCTTTTGGTATGCTTCTATTTCTTGTTTTAATCTGTATTCTGGGTTTTCAAGGTAATTTTCCACCCAATATTCTAACCCGTCTCTCTCCTGTTGTTCTATATGGGTTTTTTCGTGAATATATAAATCTTTGGTTAAAATACCATCTAAATATATAGTATAATTATATGCGAAAATTGTCTTTTCGTCAATATTAAAGACCTTTTTATACCTTTCTAATAGTGGAAATTCTTTTTGTGATTTAATCTGTATTTCCATTTTCCAGACAATCTATACCGCTAGAAAAATTAGACCCACTAACAGCAAGAACAGAAATGTAACAAATTGTTCCCTCATCGTTTATTTTAACTACTTTTAGTTTTTGTTCATCCATTGGACCAGAGTATATTACTTGACTATCTCCGTCTGGTAGTCTTTTTACTTGATACCAACCATTAGATGCCAGTGCGACCCCACTTATACCTATAAATACTACAATTGCGATTAAAATGTTTTTCATATTATTCTTTTATTAGTTCTAGTAATTGACCAGTTACGATTGGCGCGTAGACTTCTGTTGTGTTTATTATGTTTCTTAAGTGTATTATTTCTTCTGCTTTTAGTTTAACTTCTTCATTTTTGTATATCTCCTTTGCAAGATACCACGACATTACTTGATTATCTGTTTTTGAGTAAGACAATATTCGAGATAGCGCAATACCCATTGTAAGTTCCTTCCCATTATCTTTTA
>JAGQNX010000133.1 GCA_020427865.1 candidate division WWE3 bacterium | reverse complement strand
CAGCATCCGCTATAAATTGTTTTTGTTTTTGTGTCATTTCTTCTATGGGTTGTAACGTCTTTCCTGCAAACCAGTAAGCCAAGCTTCCGAATATGTTCGAAATACTTAAGTGTATAACTGCTAAAGTATATAAGATTTCTGTTTTTACTTCGTTTAGAGATTCTTCAGCAAATTGATATTGAAACCTAGGTGGAAGATCGGGTCTAGTGATTCTTTCTAAGCGTCTTTCTATCATATTGTTGTGATGCTCTATTGCAAGTTTTGCTGCATGTGTAGTTCTAATGTATACAGCTAGGCTAAAACTACTTGTAAGGGCTACAAGTAGCCCTACGTATAAAAGTGTTAACTTAATTCGTGCTTTTTTAAACATGTTAAGATTCTTCTATTTTATACCCAAACCCTCTAATTGTTTTTAATAGTGATTTATCAAAAGGTTTGTCCACTTTTTTTCTTAGGTATCCTATGTAAACTTCTACTGTATTTGGCAAAATATCGGAGTCATAATCCCATACGTGTTCAATGATTTTGTCTTTAGACACTATTTGGTTTTTATGCCTTAGTAGATACTCTAAAAGTGCAAATTCTTTTTTAGATAGGTCTATGTTTTTATTTGACCGTGTTACTGTAAAATTTTGCGTGTCCAGTGTTAAGTCTGCACAAGTTAGTACTTTTGGAGTTATGCCATTTGGTCTTCGCAAAAGTGCCTTACTACGTGCCAACAGTTCTGTGAATGCAAATGGTTTTGATAAATAGTCGTCTGCTCCTGTGTCTAATCCTGTAATTTTATCTTCTGTTTCGGCACGTGCAGAAAGCATTAAAACGGGTGTGTGAATATGGTTTTTGCGTAAGTTTGTGCAAATTTGCAGTCCATTCATTCCAGGGAGCATAATGTCTAAAATAATCAAATCGTATTCTTCTGTGCTTGCTAAATCATAACCGTCTGTTCCAGTGTATGCTGTATCTGCAGAGTATCCTTCTTGTTCTAAACCTTGTTTAATTGAATTTGCAATTTTATGTTCGTCTTCTACTATAAGTATTCTCATTACTACTATTATAGTTTGTTTACTGAGAACATGCTGAATGTTTTTAGGTGTATAAATTTTTTCTTATATTCTCAATTATTCTGTCACCTTGCGACTTATCTCCCCACACTAGAACATGCGATGCTATAAGTAATGCATAATATGTAGTAAACAGTTGCACCTTCGTCTTATCAAATCCTTTAGGTATTTCTATCGCATGGTTCTCATAGTTTTCTATAGAATATGTTAAGTGGGCATTTAAGTTGGCAAAGTCTTCTTCTTTACAGCCCCAATGAGCTAATTCAAGGTCAATTAGCGTAATATCACAAGAAGAGTTTGTAAATATATTGTTTGGGTTGACGTCGCCATGTACAAATACATACTCCGTTGTGGTTGCATATGCCCTATCCAGTGCTTTTAGAATAATGCCACACATCTCACGGAATTCGGGATTGTTAATTAATTGCATATTCGTTTTAAAGTTAGAAGTTAATATCCCCTTTGTTAATGTATTTGGAATGTATGATAATTTTTGCTCCCATAATAAAAAGTTCTGCACACAATCAAGAATCTCTGTTACTTTTGTGTCCGCTGCTTTAATTAAATTGTGTAGACTATTTCCTGGTATATACTCTCTAAAATATATTTTGTTTTCGTCATCGTAGTGTATTGGTTGCGGTATATGGAATTGAGGTTGTGACTTAATATGTTTATAAATAAGGTTACTAGCTTCATAATCCGTTTTCTTTCGCCCGTCCGAATTTGCAACTCCCACTACCTTTGTATCGTCTATTGCATAGATTGCTACTAAACTGTAACTTCGTTCATCCATATATTCTTTTTTAATTTCGATATTTATGTTTTGAGATGCCGGAAAGTGGTTTTTTAATAGTGTCTTTATTGTCTCTACGTTTTTTAGATTTTCTAACCGCTCTTGTATTTGCATACAATAAAATTATACACAGCTGAAGACTTAAAGTGCTAGGTTACTTCTGATAGCCTATTTAAGGTAAAATGTAGTTATGGAAAAGATTACTGTACAAACCAATATAAATGCTTCTGTGGAACAAGTTTGGGAATGTTATACAAACCCTTCCCACATAGTTAACTGGAACACTGCATTGCCTACTTGGCATACTCCCAAAGCAGAAAACGACTTACAAGTTGGTGGTAGGTTTATGTTTAGAATGGAAGCTAAAGACGGTAGTGAAGGTTTTGATTTTAGTGGTGAATATTTAGAGGTAATACCCAATGAACTTTTAAGTTATAAAATGGATGACAATCGTATAGCTGTTGTTAAATTTATGGCTCAAGATGCTTCTACTACTGTTGAGGTTACTTTTGATACCGAAGACCAAAACCCCGTAGCTATGCAACGCACGGGTTGGCAATCTATATTAGATAACTTTGCACGGTATGTAGAATCCTCTAACTAGTTTTATATAAGAGTTTACGTTCTGTTCCGTTTTTTAAGTTTGTGTATTTTCTAAATTCACAAAATATTACTTTGTATACCATGAATTATTGCCTAAAATATATGTATGTTTAAAAAAGTAGCTTCTGGTGTGGTGCATAAAGTTCCTGCCGATCTTAGAGAGATGTTAGTTGCAGATATAAAAGTGTTGGATGCATGGCAAAATATTACCCCGTTAGCTCGTAATGAGTGGTTGTGTTGGGTAGAGTCTGCTAAAAAATCTGAAACCCGCGAAAAAAGAATTAAACGTGTTGCCAACGATTTATTAAATGGTAAAAAAAGACCCTGTTGTTGGCCCGGATGCACTCATAGATAGTCTTATATGCTCTCCTGCTGTTTTATGTAGTCCTTAATTTCAGAATCAAAGCTTAGACTGTTTATTAGGTCTTTAGTTTCTTGTGTCGCACGTTTATACATCCACCAGCCTTTTTCTTTTGCTGCCGGAATTCCATATGCCTTTGTATATTGTTTATATCCTTCATCAAACCATCTAATGCTATCTGCATCTCTTACTAGATCGACCTCGTGGTATCCTCCTATTTCGTGCTTTTCAATAATATCAGTTATAAGCTTTATATCTTTTTCCTTTATATTAAAGGTATTTAGTATATGTCCTACTATATTTGCACTTCTCTTTGCATGCTCTTGTTTATATTCATCATAATTACTTGTGCGTTGTGGTTTTTTAGGTGTCATACCTTCTATATAGGGTACTGCACGCTCTATATCGTGTGTTAGTGCTGCAATTTGTAGTTGCCATGTTGACTCAGGTGCTATTGTTAGCAACCAATCCCTTGTTTCTCTACCATGTGCTAATTCCTTAGTAGGATACATAATATCTTCTAAATGACTCACTAGGTTTTCGTAATCTGTATTATCCATTTAGTCTAATATCTCCCAAATATATTCCCACTGTGAAATTTTTGCACTTTCGCTAACATGTGCTGCCGGATGATATGCTGGAATCACATACACATCTTTACCTTTTAGTTTAAATTTATATTCATTTGGGTCATATGTAGGCAATACAAGATCTATTGCTAACTCCGCTGCCACGCTCGTCAAGAATAAACTAGCCATTATATGTCTCCTTTATTGGCTATGCCATTTAGGCGTTTATAAAATTTGAGCTATTGTACTATAGGATGTCCTTTTATGGAAGACTGGTGTGTACTTCTCGAAACTTTATTAAAACAGCGATCAATTTTGGATCGCAAAGGAGTCAATATGTTAAGAGTGGTAGCGGAGCTTTTGGTACCTCCCATGATTATTTTTGCCGGATTTATTGTTGCGGCAGTCAATGTTACAAGAAAGGGTAACAAACGTGGTTGGATTGAGTCACTAACAGTAGGTGGTTTGATGCTAATGGGGTTGGGTTTATTTTATGGTTTATCCGCAGTGTTGGTAACCTCTCTTAGGTCTAAAGGCTATAGCTTGTCGCAGGTAGTAGATATAATTGCCGGTGCACCTTGGGGGTGGTCCTTTACACTTATGGTTTTAAACTCCATACCCTATACCCTTTATGCAGGGTTTTTTATCATCTACGGGGTGGTACGGTATTTCGAAGACGCCTAGTTACAGAACCCATTTAACGTTTAGTTGTACTAAACGAACGTTAAATGTGGTTCCCCTAAGAGATTAATTACTTAATCCTTTAGTGGAGTCATTTTTTTATCTACAAACACTGCATCCCAGTAATATAAATGCCTGCTACATAATTAAAAAGTAACTTCAGGTCTTATATACCTAATTGTGTTTACAACTTTTCTAGGAATATTTCTGCTTGAGAGATTCTATTATTTTTGGAATTGAGCTGTTTACAGATGTTTCCTTTTTTATTATTCCATAAAAATCGTCTATAAATATCATTCCATTTTTATCCTTTTCAATGTATAAACTCTTC
>JAGQNX010000132.1 GCA_020427865.1 candidate division WWE3 bacterium | reverse complement strand
CCGAACAGAGAAGTTAAACCTATCAGCGCTGAAAATACTGCACAGAACGTGTGGGAAGATAGGTCGTCGCCGGGATTCTGCTTTTAAATCAATAACTTTATTTTACAAACCCCTTTAAACCCGCTATAATCACAAATGCAACAAAGAATACTCAATCATTTTGCATCTTTGTATGTAGTATTTAATTAAGCAAAATGGTGAGTTAAAGCTAATGCATATCCCGAATTTGTTATAGATTCGGTAGTATTCCAAATTTAAGTTTGCGTAATACTTTTTAATTGGCTTTATCTCCAATACATATTTTTAATGGCAAAAGCAAAAAACGTATATAAGGAAGATTCTGTAATGATTGCCCTTTTAGAAAAAAAGGGTGTTGATATTAAAGAATTTACCCAAGGTGAATTAGTTGAGGGTACTGTAGTATCTGTTAGCCCCAAGCAAATTTTAGTTGATGTTGGTGCTAAATCTGAAGGTATTATTACCTCTGATGAGTTTCCCCAATATGATGAAACTTATAAAAATTTAAAACCAGGTGATACTTTATTATCCTCAGTGGTACAGCCCGAAAATGAACATGGCTATTTAGTTTTATCTCTTCGTAGAGCTGAAAAAGACTCTAAATGGAGAGATATGGAAGATACTCTAACATCAGGTGCCGTACTAGAAGTAACTGTTATTGAATACAATAAAGGTGGTCTACTAGTTGAATGTTTTGGTTTAAGAGGTTTTGTACCTTTGTCACATTTAGATAGAGTACATTTTCAAAACGACATTGCTAAATTTTCTGCAGGCTCTGAAGCTGAACTCAAGTCATCTCTTAAGGTTTTATCTGGTAAAAAACTCAAGGTTAAGATAATAGAACTTGATAAAGAAAAAAATCGTCTAGTAATGTCCGAAAAAGATGCTTTACCTACCTATAGTGATACTGCACGCCAAGAAAGACTAGAAAATGTAACAGAAGGCGATGTTTTAGATGGAATAGTAACTGGTCTTATGCCGTTTGGTATCTTTGTAGATTTAGATGGTATAGAAGGTTTAGTTCATATTAGCGAAATAGCATGGGAAAAGGTAAGCAATCCAGGTAATTATTACTCTGTAGGTTCTCCTATAGAGGTAAAAGTGCTTGGTGTAGATGATAAATCCGGTAAATTAGCACTATCTGTTAAAAGACTTAGTGACAATCCTTGGGAGACTGTAGAAGACAAATATCCTGAGGGTACAGTTGTTGCAGGTACTGTAAGTAAAGTTGTACCTTTTGGTGCCTTTGTTAACCTCGAAAAAGGTTTAGATGGTTTGGTTCACATTTCTGAAACAGATGGACCTCTTAACGAAGGTGATAGTGTAAAAGCTGTAGTTACGTTAGTAGATGCTGCTAAGCAAAAACTTGCACTTAGCATTAAACGCTTAACTGACGGTTCAAATAACTAAAAAATTGCAATTTGTATTGCGGTTTGCTTATGAATAACGCTTCTATAAATAAGCTTACAATTAGGGCTACCCATATCTTATCTGCATTTGTTGATGTTGATACTATTTCTTCGTCTGAGTTTCTTACTCTAATAAAGAAATCCGAAGGTATGGGTACTGCCCTTATGCACCATCTAAGCCCTTTAAATACTAAAGATTCAATAGTATTAAAGATTAATGATGTGGTCGTTGAAGCATTTAACCAAGCTTCCATATTTGAACATTCCTATGTAGGCACAGAACACTTATTGCTTGCTGTATTAAAGCTTACCTCTTCAAAGGATCACAGTCGTGCGAAATCTTCTTTAGTTAAACTTTCTTTATTTCCAAGTTTAGGCTCTAAAACATCTGTACCTGGTATTGGTGCTATTATGTCTATGTTTGGTAAGGTATTGAGTACTGGGATATTTGTGGATTCTTTACCTTATTATCAAAAACCTATTAGCGATAGCTACATTGCACTTTTACAAAAGGAACACTCTAACTTAGCTTTGTTAGGTGGTACCAGCGCTTCAAATGATCTTTTTGCAAATTATTTAGCTTCATCTATAAATAGATTTGAATGCCCGCTTCTTTTAAGCGGCTACACTGTAGTGTCTTTTGACTTATTTAGTTTCTTTGCTTTAGCCACAAGTAGATCCATGTCTATAGGAGTTATGCTTGATGGGTTATTATCAGAACTAAAAGCTCTAAATAGAGTAATACTTTATATCAAAGACTTTAACAATCTTGTTGTTTCAACCCCAACAGGTTATACAGTTCCTATTTATTTTACATTGTTTATGCGTGCTATTAAGGACACTAACATTAAAGTTCTAATTCCTGCAGAACAAGATATTTTTGATCGTCTAATGTCAGATTCTCCCGAATCCCTAGATGCTTTTACCTCTATTAAACTATCTCAACCAAAAGAAACCGACATTTATAGTATTCTTAAACTATTACGCCGTGATTATTCTGAATATCATAATGTTAAGATCCCTTTGTCCGTTCTTAGGTATTTATCTAAGAAAGTATTAGAAAAGGATGATTTTACCGACGTTATGGCCTCTTCTTTAGACCTTCTAGATACTGCATGTTCTATGGTAGGTTCTACAAGCAATGTTTTCTCCGATAAGTATAAGGATCTTATTAAACATAGCCATGGAGTACTTAGAGATATAGTTAAAAGTTTAGATACTGGTGATTTTGAACATGCTCAAGTGGGTAAAGCTAAGCTTTCACGTTCTGATAAAGCTTTAACTAAAGTAGAGGACGAAATGTTTGAAAAAGAAGCTATGACTTTGCAAAACTTGGATATAGATAAAGCACTTACTCAACTAGGTATTAAAGACCCCTCTAACAACATAAGATCAATAAACGCTAATAAATTAAGTAGTTTGTCTCGTAGACTAAAAAGTAATGTGATTGGTCAAAATGCAGCCGTTGATGCTGTTAGTAAAGCTATTATTCGCTCTACTTTAGGTTTAAAAAAAGG
>JAGQNX010000011.1 GCA_020427865.1 candidate division WWE3 bacterium | reverse complement strand
GTTTATCATAGGGGATATTTCTAAGTTCATTTTGCCAATAACGTGTTTTTTCGATTATTTGTTCATTTGTAAGCTCTTTGTGAGACGGTGCAAAAGAATGAATTTTATCTACAAAAGGTTGTAGACTTTTAACTTGTGTGTCGTTTGAAGCAAATAGCTTTGAAAGTAACTTCATGCGCTACCTATTATACAGCAACACCTAGAGAATGGTGTAGATAATGTAACCAAGTAGTACAACAGCCAAAACACCTCTATATATAATAAATCCCATAAGTGATTTAGTTTTTAGAAATAGCAACAAGGCACGTATACAAATAAGTCCAACTACAAAACTAGAAACAAACCCAACAAGGAGAACTACGGGAGAAATTGTTGAAAGTTCGGAAACTGAAGCAATCAATTTAAACACTCCAGCACCAAAGATAATAGGCAAAGATAATAGAAAAGCAAAACGTGCAGAATTTTCCCGGGACAAACCAACAAATAAACCTCCAGAAATTGTAGCTCCAGAGCGAGAAAACCCTGGAAGTAATGCTAGTGCCTGAAAAAAACCTACAAGTAAGGATTTAGAAAAACTTAAGGCACCATTATTAGCACTATAAAATGTGTCGGCATAGTACATAACACCTGTACCTAAAGCTAAAAAGATTAAAACATAGAATACTTCTCTAAAATTTGCTTCGATAGTATCTCCAAACATTAGCCCTAAAAGCAGTGCGGGTATAGTTCCAAGCAAAATATAAAATCCTAGCTTTGTATACTCATGCCATTGTGAAAATACGCGCTGATTTTTTATAAGATCATCGATTGTGTGTAAAATTATACGAGCAACATCTTTTCTAAAATAGGCAAACACCGCTAAAAGCGTACCCAAATGTAAAAAAGCATCAAAGACAAGTGGCTGAATGGGCCAGTGCATAAACTCCGAAACCAAAATTAAATGACCCGTAGATGATATTGGTAGAAACTCGGTTAATCCCTGAGTAATGCCTAGTACTAATGCTTGGAATATGTCCATAAGATAAGTGTATCAAACTTAAAACTTACACAAAATAAGCATATTGTCTGTGTTGGTCCTACCCGCAATAACTATAGGTGTAACCTCGCTAAAAGTAGTTTCTAAAGCATCTACAAAATGATTAACGTCTTCTTGAAATTCTTCATAGTACAAGCGGTTGATTAAAACGTACCCATGAGGTTTTACCACATTTTTAAGTCCCGAAATAAATGTGCCGGATTTACCTAGCTCAGGGTAGTCACCACCAACAAAGATATCTACAAAAATCACATCGAAACTGTCGTGTTTTAAGCCGTAGTCTTCGGGGTGTGCAACAACACCGCAGGCATCTGCATGATAAATATGATGATTAGTAATTTTAGCTGCATCAAAAAATTGTTTAGAAACCTCTATCATTTCTTTATCAATTTCTACGCTTACAATAAAAAGACCTGGAAATGCTTTAGCTAGTAAATGTTGCGTAGTAGCACCACCTAAACCAAGTACAACAATACTCTTCATGTCAGGAGTATATTGCTTTAAAATTTCTACAGCCCTACCCCAATACATGCTTTTTGCAGAAGGTGCATCCCAATTTACAGATTGTGTTTGCCCGTTTACTCTAAGCCGACGAGTACTCCCAATATCAACTACTTCGATAACACCGTTGTATTTAGACTCAGTTCTGTACAAAGTCTTAGGTAGACGTAACTCTTTAAGTATATTTTGCATAGCTAATCGTTAGAGGGGCAATTATTTTATTATTCTAAGATCAGTATACTTATGTAACACTTCTGGTACAACTATAGAGCCATCTTTTTGCTGATAATTTTCTATAACAGCAGCAAGAAGCCGTGGAGATGCAGCGACAGTGTTGTTTAAAGTGTAAACATATTTTAGCTCGCCATCTTTAGTGCGATAACGAATATTTAAGCGGCGTGCTTGAAAATCGTTAAAGTAAGAATCCGAGTGAGTTTCGCGATATGTGTTTTGTGAAGGAAACCAGGTTTCTACATCATATTTTCTACGCTGACCTGCACCCATATCTCCCGTACACATTAAAAGAACATGATAAGCAAGACCTAAACCTTGTAAAAGCTCTTCGGCATAACCAAGCATAGTATCGTGCAATTCTCGTGTTTTGTCTTCGTCGGCTACAGTTAACACTACTT
>JAGQNX010000131.1 GCA_020427865.1 candidate division WWE3 bacterium | reverse complement strand
TCCGGAGAAATTGATTGGCATACTGGCATAAGTGCTGATTCTATTAGCAAAAAACTACAAGATCCTACATATTTAGAGACACTTAACTCTAATAATGTGGATTACTTATTTTACTATTCCAAACCAAATGATAATGAATATATTAGAGAAAATTTTGTGACAGTTTTTGGCAATCCCATATATACGGATAGCGATGTAGAAATTTATTCAACCGTTTTATCACCATGAATCCAACAAGCTACTACAATTTAATACTTGTTGGGTTCTTTTTGCTTTTATCACTGTATGTATTGTTTGGTATACAAAAGTCAAAGTTTAATACACCTGGTTTAATCGTGTTTTTTATTACATTCACTTGGTTGCATATAAGGTTTTTTGGTTTTACTTATTTGTATAACTTTATTACTGCGTTATTTTTAGTATTAGCTGTTTTAGCCATATTGCATTTGGATACTATACGTATTAGATATCTATGCATATTTCTTATGATCTTAGTTGGAATATTGCTTACGTTTGGCTTTGGCACGTTGGCTGAACAACTAGGACAGTTACTATTTTATTTATTTGTATTACTAATTGGCAAAGGGTTGCTATATGAATAAGGTACTATTTAGCACCCTTTTTATTTTATATTTGTTTAGTGGAAACGTAGTATTTGCGCGCGACTGTAAAATTGAACCACAATCTCTAAAGTGTTCATGGTTTCGACAACTTGATATTCAAATAATTACCACTTCTACAATTACCTCATTAAATGATTTAGTTGTAGAGGCTTCAAAACCTACCCTATTAATTTGTGATACAGTGTTTACATCTGCTGAGTTTAGTTGTACTCCTACTAGTGTATTTATGCCGCATACAGATCAAAACTTTACACTTGAGGACCCTAGAGTTTACCAGGTAAAAACGGACAAAGGCTTTATACTGGTGGCACCTGCAAGCAGCTTTATAGAATATGAAAAACGAATCTTAACAAATGCTTACATTGGTTATTATACTTTTACTGCCTATCCTGTACCTTCTTTACCTATAAATTCTTTGTTTAGACAGTCTTTAAAAGACTTTTTAGTTTCGGAGAATGCTTTGGTTTTTTTTACAAGTGTGTGTATTTTCTTAGCTTTCGCCTGCTCATATCTTTTCCCCAAATTATCAACGTTACGTCCCAAGACTAAACATCTGCTCTATTGTTTATTAGTTTTGCCCGCTTTATATATAGTACTTATTACATATATAGATGTTGGTAATTTTAATATTGACTATAGTTTTGATTTTATTGTACGTACTTTCTCTGCAGCTTCTTGGAGAAACTATAAGGATTCAATACCATTAGCCCACATTGTGTTTGTAATGTTACTTGTCTTACCGTTGCCCCTCTTAGTATTTCCCCATTACGAAAAGATATTCCACGATTCTATACAACTCATAAAGACTCTTACTACTAGGACATTTGCATCAAAGGCTTGGCATATAATCCTTTTAGTAAGTCTGTTGCTTTGTATTGCATTGTTATTGTCTTACCCTCTCAAAAGTATCTCTTTAGTCCTAGCTTTTTTGTTTTTACTTATTGTTATTTTATTGCGATCATATAAGTTTCAATTTACGCGCGTACAAAAGTTAGTATTTGTAATCTTTTTATTGTGCGAGTTGTCCTATTTTTTTTTGAATAACAAAGTTGAAAAATATTACGTAAAATCTAGCCTAATTGGGGTACCCGATGCTGTGGTGTTTTTACCTTATACAAAACATCATACTGGAGACACTTTGTACGAGGATTTTATGCTACATTCCCCCACAACCATACTTATTGATGACTATTTGGTCTATCACAATAAATATCCTACAATTGTAAACCTTCCTTTATCTCAGTTTACAGCAACAGGGGCGTATATTACTCCAACCCAATCAAATTTAGACTCTGGTGATAAAGTTTTGTATCATTATTACAAATCAGAAGAGACTCCCCCGTTTACGGTTACAAACAAACTAGATATTAGTTACAATTTAGCTCCTGTAGTTAATATGCTCCAAACTTCTAATATGCTTAAACAACCTTTTGTAATAAGTTCTTATTCAGAATATTTACCTGCTATTCGTATTGATTCAGACAGGTTGTAAACACGTGCACATTGTTTGTATTATGCGCATATTTGCCTATAATTACATATATGAATCAACTAATAACTAAAATATTACGCAGGGTGTCTATGTATAGTCGTTCTGTTTTAAACATACTTTTTCCTTCTATGAAAGCATCTGTAGTAGATTCATTTCATAAACTCTATTACGACGAAGGTATACTAGGAAAAACTTGGAGTCAAAATCGTTTTTTAGGTGTACTAGTACAAAAATGCCCTTTTGAATTACTAGCTTATCAAGACATTTTATATAAAAACAAACCCGATTTAATAATAGAAACCGGTACTGCTTATGGTGGAAGTGCTTATTTTATGGCTTGTATCTGTGACATTTTAGGCAAGGGTCAAATAGTAACAGTGGACGTAGCTGACTTTGGAAATCTTCCAAAACACAAACGTATTAAATATATTAGGGGCTCTTCTGTTGACCCTGAAGTGATTATGAAACTCGAAGAGCTTGTAAAGAATGCCAAAAAAGTTATGGTAATCTTGGATTCTAATCACAGCTATGAACACGTTATAGAAGAACTAAAATTGTACAATGGGTTTGTAACTAAAGGGCAATACCTAATAGTTGAAGATACAAATGTTAATGGGCACCCTGTAAGACCCGAGCATGGCCCAGGACCTATGGAGGCCTTAGTAGAATTTTTACAAGATACTACTTCGTTTGAAACAGATAGCGAAATAGAACCCTATCTTAGTTTTAACCCTAAAGGGTATTTAAAAAAAGTAAACTGACCCTACGGTATAATATAACTAGTAAAAAAATTGAAAGGCTATATATGAAATTAATAGAACTAGAAGGTATTGGTGCTTCTTACGCTGAAAAATTATCCAAGTTTGGTTGTGACACAACCGAAGACCTCTTAGAGCAATGTGGTACCAAAAGTGGTCGTCAAAAAATGTCTGAACTTTCCGAAATTTCTGAAAAACTAATATTAGAATGGGTTAATTTAGCTGACTTATGTCGTATTAATGGTGTTGGCGAAGAATATTCAGACCTTTTAGAAGAAGCTGGTGTAGACTCTGTTGTTGAACTTGCAACCCGTAATGCTGATAATCTTCATGCAAAAATGGTTGAAGTAAATGA
>JAGQNX010000130.1 GCA_020427865.1 candidate division WWE3 bacterium | reverse complement strand
CCTTGGCCATAACTTACGTTAATTTGTTGCATATGTCCATAAACAGTTTGATATCCTCCACCATGATCAATAACTACATGTAATCCCAAACCATAAGGATCCCAACCAGATCTAACAACAGTACCACTTGTACAGGCAAATAAAGGAGGAACTTGACCCCAAGGTGTAGCAATATCAAGTCCATTGTGATACCAAGAAAAGTACTGTGTAACAATATAAACTGTTGAAGGCCATACACAAAAAGTATCACTAGGTGTAGGGGCACCGCCAGTAATAATACCAGGCACACTAAATGCAGGAGAAGCAACAACAACCGGAGGACGAGGGACTTTAGCATCTGGAATAACAAGCTCAGTACCAACAGCGAGTTTACTTGTGTCTAATATATAGTTAAAGTCAGCAATTGCCTGTGCAGGCACAGAATATTTATCTGCAATATCTGCTAAAGATTCACCTTTTTTAACTTCGTGTATTAAACCAGAAATAGGTGGAATAGTTAAACTATCACCAGGTTTTATGCTGTCCCCAGTTAATCCATTTACATATTTAATAGCATCAACCGAAATTCTAAACTTAGTACCAATACCAGATAAAGTATCCCCACCTTCAACAACATACGTAAAAGAAGTGGCTTGTTTACGGCTGTCGGGAATAGTTGTTTGTGCAACATATCGCTGGGGAATAATATCTGTAACGGTTGTTAAATAGTCAGGGTTTATTTCTTGCCTATTAACAAGCTTAGAACTGTTTAAGACTTCACCAACAGTAAATACTACTAAAGCAACAGAAAACACTATTAAGCTTGCAATAGGCTTACCTAACCTACCCCGAGACCATATAAGCTTTTTAACTAACCAGCGCTTACTAAATTGTGCAAAAATTCCTGAATACTTAAATATGTTTCGCACTAAAAGAACCAAATCCCACAATTTTAGAGAAACATATTTAAGAAAAAACGAACAGAATTTTTTAATTGTAGAATAAACAATAAAAACAGGACTACCATCTTTTGTTAGCAAACCCGTAAATCCTACATCTAAAAAATGCTGTGACTGGGGAGAACGCAAAGTGAGTAGCCATTGATTCGCAGTATCTCTAGGAGATTTAGACCGAGAATCTTCTGTCTTTTTGTCTTGTAAGTCCATAGATAACCAAGATATTATATGACATTAACTTAGATTTAGCACCCACTAAGCTTATTGTGCTTTATGAAGGGTTTCTAAAAATTCTTTGTTAGTCTTAGTTTTCTTTAGTCTGTCTAAGATCAAAGGTGTAACTTCTCTATCGTCTAACAAATCCATCATACGTCGCAGTTTTAACACAGCATCATGAGTTGTAGCATCATATAATTGTTCTTCGTGACGAGTACCACTACCCTTAACATCAATCGCAGGGTACATACGTCTTTCGGCCAAAGAACGATCTAATCTAAGCTCCATGTTACCGGTACCTTTAAACTCTTCAAATATAACCTCGTCCATTCTAGAACCTGTTTCAAGTAAAGCTGTAGCAATAATAGTTAAACTACCGCCTTCTTCAAAATTACGTGCAGCACCAAAAAAGTGTTTTGGAGGATACAAAGCAGAAGGATCAAAACCACCAGTTAAAGTTCTACCAGAAGGCGGAACAACTAAGTTATAAGCACGAGCAAGTCTGGTTAAAGAGTCCATTAATATAACAACATCTTTACCTTTTTCGGCTAGACGCTTAGCACGCTCAAGAGCTATTTCAGATACACGTGTTTGCTGTTCTGCGGTTTCATCAAAGTTAGATGCAAATATTTCACCCTTAACGCTTCTAGACATATGTGTTACCTCTTCAGGACGTTCACCTATAAGAAGCACTATTAAATGTATATTGGGGTGATTTTGAGTAATACCGTTAGCAATGTCGGTAAGTAACCATGTTTTACCTGCTTTTGGAGGAGCAACAATCATAGCACGTTGACCCTTACCTATTGGAGCTACTATATCAATAAGTCTTGTGGTTAATATATCGGATTTAGTTTCTAATTTTAACCATTCATTAGGAAATATAGGGGTTAACTTTTTAAATAAAGGTCGTTTACGAGCCTCTTCTGGAGACAAATCATCTACTGTAGAAACCTTTAATAAAGATAAATAAACTTCACGATCTTTAGGAGGACGGGCTAAACCTTCTACCTTATCACCCATACGTAAAGCAAAACGCTTAATTTGAGACTGGCTAATATATACATCCTTAGTTTCTTCAGCATCTTCGACAGAATCTTGTCTTAAAATACCGTAGTCAGGCAATATTTCTAATATTCCGCATACGGGAATAGTCTCACCATTAAAATAATCTGCGGGAGCATTATTAGATTGAGAATTATTTTTATTTTTAGCAGGGTTTTTGGATGCATTACCATCATTGGAAGCACCATCTTGTTTTGTTTTTTTTGTTATTGGCATAATATTTTTTATCTAGGAAATAAAACTAAAAGATACTTTTCTTAAAGTTGTTAAAAGAAAGATTTACTTTCTGAATTTGGGAGATGGCCACTGCCCCTGTTCCACCTCCCAAAGTCAAAAAGCAATTACAAACCCTTTGCTTCCGCCTTAATAATCAATCGTTTATTGTAAGTCCCCTCGCTAGGAACCCAAACACCATTACAAGTAACTAAAGTTAACGTTTTTCCAACACTAGAAGTGAGTTTTTCTATTCTATCGGAGTCTTGGATGTCAACATAGTGTATTGCGGTGATTGTGTAGACCGTTTCACGATTATAATCGTCTATCAGGAACACTTTATCATTTATCTTTAGGTTTTTCAAATTCCAAAACGCAGCAGGCTTTCCGCCTATGCTATCGTAGTGTCCGTCTATTATAACATTACCACGTGCTCCAACTAAAGCACTTCTGCTATACCAACCTGCATTTAAAGGGTTATTAGGCACACCTAATTGTCCGGAATCAGTCAAACCAATTTCTTCTATCTTAGCATCTATGCCCGTTGCATAAATACGTACAGGAGCACCATAAATGGGTTTAGCTAATTCTGCAAAAACAGAAGCCCCATCAGAATCACCTAAAGTATTATTTTGAGTAGCAGAAATATCTGATTTTGAAGGAGTAGAAAAAATTTTGTAACCAAAACTAGGAGATGCCGAATAAAAAATACTCAGACATACTGCAAATAACACTAGTAGTACAGGAGTAATATTTCGTTGTATTGCAGTGGCGGAATACATATTGTTACCTATTATGGTAAGAAATTAGATCAGAGATAGAAAGGTCGCGTAAGAACTATGCAAACCCAACCTTTCTACCCCTGATCCAATTGGATCAGAGGCAGAATCGTTAACTAGTTTTATGTGCAGTTAACAACACAACTTGTTATCTTTTATAGCGGCTTTTTAAACCAAAACCACTAGCAATAGAAGTTAATCCTACTACGGTCATTACAACTGTAGCTGTAGGACCAGTTTCAGGAAGCTCAGTTATTTCAGAGTTTCTAAAACATACTGTAGCGGTATCTTTACCTTCAAAGTCACCATCGTAGTAAACAGAAGCTTCGTTAACAACACACTTTTCGTAGTTTTTATCATCAACAAATTCATCTTTTTCTAGTTTAGCGGTTATATAAAAGGTTTTAGATTCACCAGGTTCAAAATCGTCCCAGGTTTCAGTTAAACCATCACCACCAAAGCTAGATTTAGCATGTTGAAATTCGTCAGGTAAAGAGTCTTTCATCTTCATATCGTCGGTAGTTACTTCACCTTCGTTTGTAACCTTAATCTTAAATACAACTTTTACATCACTAGATTTTTCGGGAGTCTTAAAGATTACTTTGTCTTCAAAGTTATGATCTTTAAGATCTTTGTTTGTATCTAACTTAGCTACTTTCTTCTCTATTCTAAAAACCTTGTTATATATACAGGTTTCACCACCACCATAGTTAGGTTCACAATCAGCATAAACTGGATTATTTGTAGAAACTAAAAATGTAGCAACAGCAAAGGTTAAACCAGCTGTTAAAGTATTTATTTTTCTAAAAGTACCCTTTTGGGCCTTGGGCATTATGTTTTTCATAATATTTTGTTTTGAGCAGGAAATTAATTATTAGCTGTACAAAGCTATAAAAGTACAAGCAGTATTATAGGATATATTACAGTTTTAGCAATAATTTACTAATAACAGGGTATCTTACACCATGTATGCCATACTGCCATATATATGTATAACTTTGCGTGTGAAAATTTGTACGAGCGTTTAATTTTGTAAAGAACTTTGTCTTACGTTATTATTATAGGTTATATTGTTAGAGTTGTCAATGGTAAGTAACCTAGTGCTAACAAAGCTTATAAAGCCTTACTAAGATAGGCTTCTCCTAACCTATATAAACGATGCTTCTTTACTATCTTAGATTTAAGCTTGTTAAGCTCCTTTATAACTACAAATACATCTTTAATACTTCCACACTTAGATTCACCAAATAACCTTACATAGTGACGCACACCTATTTGATGTATAGAAAAACCAAGATTGTAAGCTTGTAACAAAAATTCGGTGCTCACCAAGTTACCCTTAGAAACTAAAGGCCCTACAGATTTAATTACACTTCTATTAATAAGCTTAAAAGCACAGTCAATATCTTTAATATGATAAGGAAAACCTAGGTATAAGGTATTTAAAACCTTCATACCAGTAGCATAAACAATACGTTTAAAGCCTTCAGCACGGTTTTGTCTGTACCCTATTACTAAGTCATTTTCATCAGTGTAAGGTATAAACTTAGTTATCTCACTTAAATCAAATTGTAAGTCAGCATCAGAATAGAACACCCAATCGTATTTAGCAGCCTGAAAACCGGTGTTTAAAGCACCACCAAAACCTTGGTTTTTTTGAGAAACTAAACGAATGTTTTTATTTTGAGACGCGAACTCTTTTATAACTTTAGCGGTACCATCGGTACTACCGTCGTTTACAAGTATGATTTCGTATTTCTTTGCCACCTTGGGGGCAATAGAAACCACCTCACTAATCAAAGAGGGTATATTTTCTTCCTCGTTATAACAAGGAAAAACAAAAGATATGGAGTTAAGCAGTTTGTTATATTTCATAACAGTGTAATTATACAACCACTATAGGATATAGTAAATGGGAAAGTGTATGAAGACTTTATAGTTTAGGTATAATTTTTGTATGTATAAATATAAAAAAGACATTGGAATACTATTTATACTTGGTATTGTCTTTGTAATAGCGTTGACTAGCTTAAAACCACAATATTATTTTGGTGGATGGGACAA
>JAGQNX010000129.1 GCA_020427865.1 candidate division WWE3 bacterium | reverse complement strand
CATAGGGTTTGCAGATGATTTATTTGTTGTTGTGGCCGCTTTGGCCTGGAAGTTTACTAAGTTTTATTTTAAAGAGCGTATATTAAATATTTTTAATTCTTCAGATGAAGAATTTAAGGGTGCTAAACAATCTCCCAATTCTGGGAATGTTGGTGCCACGGAACGAGAAGACGTTCTAGAAGGAGAAATAATAAATGACTAAACAAATGGATAAACGTTATGAACATGCAACTAAAGAGAAAGAAATATATTCTATGTGGGAATCTTCTAATCTATTTAATCCTGAAAATACCAATAAAATAAGAAAAGAAAACAGCCTTCCCGTTAAGGGAGAATCTTGGAGTGTTTTAATGCCTCCACCTAACGCTAATGCCCCTTTGCATTGTGGACATGCTACGTATTCTATTCAGGACTTGTATACACGGTTTAAACGTATGCAGGGTTACAGTGCGTTATATGTTCCTGGAACTGATCATGCTGGCTTTGAAACCCAAGTTGTATATGAACGTAACTTAAAAAAAGAAGGTAAATCTAGATTTGATTTTGACCGTAAGACTCTGTATGAAAATGTATTAAATTTTGTTAAAGAAAATTCTGATGTTGCTATTAATCAGCTAAAACGTTTAGGTATGAGTGCCGATTGGTCCCGAAATACTTTTATGTTGGATGAACATGTTATTAATATAGTATATGAAACCTTTAAAAAAATGCATGCTGATGGGTTAGTTTATAAAGACTACTACATGGTAAATTATTCCCCATATCATGGAACAACTTTTAGTAATCTAGAAACCGAGCATAAGGAAACAGTTTCACCTCTTTATTATGTAAATTACAAAATTAAAGATACGGAACAAGCCATTACTGTTGCAACAGTAAGACCCGAAACAATATTTGCTGATGTAGCTATAGCTGTTAATCCAGAAGATTCCCGTTATAAGAATATAGTTGGTAAGATATGTATCAATCCACTAAATGGCAGAGAAATGCCTTTAATAGCCGATTCTTATGTTGACCCTGAGTTTGGAACGGGTGCTCTTAAAATTACTCCCGGACATGACTTTAATGATTATGAAATTGGTAAAAAGCATGATTTAGAAGTTATTTCATCGATAGATTTGGAAGGAAAAATGAATGAAAATGCCCCCGAAGTTTGTGGTGTTTTTGCAACAAAAGCCCGTACACTTACTGCAGATCTATTAAAAGAAAAGGGAGCGTTAGTTAAGGTTGACGAAAAATATGTAAATAACCTTTTAGTAGATTATAAAGATGGTAAGCCTATTGAGCCTATGCTTTTACCTAACTGGTTTATAAAAATGGATGAACTTGCAAAAAAGGCTGCTGAAAAAGTAAAAAATGATGAAGTTGCTTTCAACCTCCCCACTTGGAAAAAACAAACACTAGATTGGTTAGAAAACATTAGAGACTGGCCAATAAGTAGACAAACTGTATTTGGTATCCAAATTCCTGTTTGGTATTGTGCAACGGAGAATCCTAATATGCGTGTTGTGTTTATAGATTCCAATGGCGAAACTAAAGATGGTTCTATTAGTGATTTAGTGTCTCAAGGCTACAAAATATCCGAAATAAATTCTGGTATTCAAAAACTTATAACTGGCAAAGATTCTAAATATGTATTATCTGTTGATTCTCCCGGAGATGACTATATTCAAGAAACCGATACCTTTGACACCTGGTTTAGTTCTGGACAGTGGCCTTTAACAACTTTGCATTACCCTAACGGTAATGACTTTAAGGCTTTTTACCCTACAAGTCTTATGGATTCAATGTGGGACATTATGTTTTTCTGGATCACTCGTATGATTATTTTTGGAGTGTATTTAACAGGCGAGGTACCTTATAAGATGGTATATATGCATGGTCGTATTAATGATGCTCAGGGTAGAAAAATGAGTAAGTCTCTAGGTAATGTAATAAATCCAATTGATTGGGTAGACAAATATGGCGCGGATGCCTTGAGAATGGGTATTTTAGTAGGCGGTAACACTGCTGCTAAAATGAGTGCTTTAAGTGAGGATAAAGTTAGAGGGTATAGAAACTTTTCTAACAAGATTTGGAATATGACTCGTTTTATGAACCTTATGTTTGATGAATATGAAGCTTCTGGCGGAACAGTACCTGTCTATTCTTCTAACCTATTAGTAGTGGAAGAAGATACTGCTATTTTGGAACGTTTAAACACGGTTATAAAAGATACCACTGATCTTCTAGAAAGTTATCGCATAAAAGAAGCCGGTGATTTAGTTTATGACTTCGTATGGCATGAAGTTGCAGATGTGTATATAGAGCAGGTCAAAAATAGAGAAGATAAGTCCATTGCTCTAAGTGTTTTACGCCATGTTATGTCGACTAGCTTTGCCCTTTTGCACCCGTTTATGCCTTTTGTAACTGAATCCGTTTGGGAGTATATGCGTATGGAAACCACATTGCCCCTAATAGTAAGTAATTGGCCTACGAGCGCTTAAAATACTAGACCTTCTATATGTATGAACTAAAAAGGGAGTCCTTGTAGACTCCCTTTTAGTTTTGTTTATAATGTTAAAATTATTTGTCTTTATCTTCTGCAGTTTCTTCTGTTGCTTCTATATTTGCAATAGCATCTGCTTCATTTACTTCTTCGTCAGTTTCTTCTGCCATTGAAGCATGCGCAAGTTTTATAACGAGTTCATCGTCTTCTATACCAACAATTTCTACTCTTGTCTTGTCTATTCCTGTAATCTCCGCCACTGTAATACCTGAATCAATTTCTAACAAGTTAGTTATATCTATTTTGATCTCATGAGGCAAATCTGCGGGCAATGCTTCTACACTAATTGTAGGTAATAAGGTTAATACTAAGGCTTCACCACTCTTTACCAACTCGTTTTCGTCCTCTCCTATAATTGTAACCGGAATATCTGCCGTAATCTTTTCGGTTAGATCTACTTTGTGAAAACCTGCATGAATAGGTTCACCTGTAATGTGGTGTACTTGAATCTCTTTAATCAACACTTTCTGAGTGCTTTCTTTTTCTATTTTAAGATCCACTAATGTAGTTTCTCCCGCCTCCGCGAAAAGTCTATTAAAATCAGTTAAATTAACAAATAGAGGTTCTGATTCTAACCCCTTACCAAACATTACAGTTGGTAATTTTCTTTCTTTTCTAAACGCTTTTACTTTTTTTCCAAAAACGTCTCTTTTTGTTGCAATAATTTCCATAGCGGTTTTTTCTTTAAAATTTTATGAACTTCAAGAACATCATCAATAGTTACTGTAGTAAACTTTGAGTTATTCTTAATCTCTTCTACTGTTAAGTCTGTATAAATAGGTGAAATCCCACTTTCTGTTAAAGTTATTGTTAACATACTTTCTGTTTCACAATTTATACACTTTGCTTGCGCTAGCATTCCTGTTGGTAGATCTGTTAGTACTGTAAGTTCTGCATGTTCCATACTCATCCTACAGTTTTGGCATCGCACTTTAGATAAATGTTCTGCTATAAATTGTTTATCTACCATCATTAGTTATTTCTAGCTTTGCTGTTTAAAACATTCTAGTAAAACGTTGATATTTTACTATTTATGCCTCTATATTGCAACAGAACTTACTAATCACTCAAATTTAGGGTTATGTTTAAGTGTTTCCTCTATGTCTGCAAGTGTTAACTGTCCATTTACAGATCCCACCTGCCTTATAACACTAGATGAATTTAGTGTACCCCATTTTAAAGCTTCTTCTAAGCTTTTGCCGTGTAATATAGCTGCTAAAAAGCCCCCCGAATGGGCATCTCCCGCCCCTGTTTTGTCTACAATGGGTCGTAAATCTTTAAATACCCCTAACTCCACTGCTTTTTCTTTATGTACGCTTACACTCGATCCTGTTTTGCCCTCGGTTATTACGGTCATTTTAGGACCCAAATTTTGCAAGTTTTTATGTAAATCCTCTATATCATTATTACCTACTAGTTTTATAGCTTCTTCTTTGTTAACAAATAGAATATCTGTTACTTCTAAAAAATTTCTAATACTTTCAAGTCCTGCTTTTAAGTGATACGTTCCTGGGTTAAAAGCTACTCCTATTTTGGGGTTTTGCTTAATGTATTCTATGAGTTCGCTTTGAAAAGTTTGAAACTTTGGAGGCATTGATGTGTAATAAAGCCATTTAGGAGTTTCCCAATCCTGAACGTTGTATTCTCTGTCACGGTGGTAGGATAATATTGTTCTCTCACCGTCCTTTACGATTATGGTATGTACGTTTGTGGGTTCGTCTTTGCTTAATAGACAATATTTAACGTTTATGCCGCTTTCTCTAAACTCTTCTCTAAACTTTCTTCCTGCAGTGTCATCTCCCATTTCGGTATACACTCCTACTTTTAGTCCTGTTTTAGCTACTGCCATAGCAACATTACAGGAGTTTCCTGCTATATTGCTTCCAAAATCATCAACGGGTATTTTGCTTCCATAGGGGAGCATTAACTGTGCTGTGCCCAAATTTACATCTCCGTAAATTTCGGTATTTTTGGAGACTTTCATATATTGATCTATTGAAACATCTCCGATAACCAACAGATCAAAAGCCATATGTTGTGGTAGTTGGTGTAAAAAATAACGCTAGAACTGCTAATTTTCCAATAGTATATGCTACTGTTCCTACAAACATTGATAACAGCATTTTGATTGGATGGCTCAGGTGTGTCCAAACATTTTCTAGAAGCAGGTAAGTTACAACAAAACTGCCAACTATCATTCCAAACTCTATTGTGGGTGCTAAAGTGGATTCCATACAGTTATTGTACAAAATTGTGGTGTTCTTAGCTAATACTTTCAATTATATTTAATGCTTTTTTGACTATAAACTTTTCTGAAAGTTCGTATTTGTCCCATAATTGCCAATATTTTGCGGATTGTCCAAACATATCGTTTATAGCAATAAATCCCATTCTCGTGGGTGCGTCTGTTGCTAGTAATTCTGCTATTGCACTACCTAAGCCCCCAGCTTTTTGATGCTCTTCTATGGTTACCACCTTTTTTGTTTTTTTAACTGATTCCAAAATTGTTTTAGTATCTAAGGGTTTTATAGTATGTACGTTTACTACTTCTGCTCCAATGTTATGTTTCTCTTTTAGGTATTTAGCTGCTTTTAAGACTTCGTGGGTGAGTGCGCCTGTAGTTATTAATGTTATATCTGAACCTTCTATAAATACTTGTGCTTTTCCTAGTTCAAAAGGTGTTTTATCTGTAGTAATTTGTGGTGTGTTAGGCCTATATAGTCTTAAATATGTGGGTTCGGGTGTTTTTGCAATTGCTAGTGTTGCTTGTACTGCTTGTTGGTAATCACAAGGAGATACGACTGTAATATTTGGTATTACTCTCGTTAAGGCTATATCTTCTAATGCTTGATGTGTTGCACCATCCTCGCCAACGCTAAGACCACAGTGTGACGCTACTATTTTAACGTTATTTTTTGAGTATGCTACTGCTGTTCTAATAAAATCCCAATTTCTTCCTGGGCTAAAAACCCCATAGCTTGTTGCAAATGCTATTTTACCTGCAGAGGCTAGACCTGCCGCGACTCCTATAAGATTTTGTTCTGCAATTCCCACATCAATGTAGCGCTGTGGGAATTGGTTAGCAAATTCGGTTAATTTAGTTGAATCTCGTAAATCTGCTGTTATGGCTACAATATTGGTGTCTTCGTTTGCTGCTTGTACTAACCCTCTTCCAAATCCTTCTCTAGTTGAAGCTACTTTTACATCGTCCTCAAATACATTAGGATTTAAGTGTAGAGCAGTATTTAACATTACACCTTAAGCTTAATATCCGACTTAACAGTCGTCTAC
>JAGQNX010000128.1 GCA_020427865.1 candidate division WWE3 bacterium | reverse complement strand
GGTTTATATCGCAAGTCCTTAAGTATTGGGGGGAGTTACTTTGCAAAAATATGTTTATGGATTTTTGCAGTTAATGATTTTACTTCTGGTTATAAGGCTACTCGTGTAAAAGGATATTTAGACAAAGTAGACTTAAACACAATAAGATCCAAGGGATTTGCTTATAAAATTGACCTTTTGTATCGTATACACCGCCTTGGTGCTCGCATTGAAGAAGTACCTATAAAGTTTGGTCTTAGAGACCGTGGGGACTCAAAAATGGAAAGAAACAACATGCTTGATTCTTTAAAAGTAGTTTTGTCCATAAGACTGAAAGAAAGTGCTAATTTTATTAAATTTGTAGTTGTTGGATTTATAGGTCTTGCAACAGATCTTTCGGTTTTTAATTTATTAAGAATTAGCATGTCATCCGCTAACTCCAGTTATCTGTCAGGTGCTGTTGCCATGATTGTTACTTATTTGTTTAATAATTTTTGGTCCTTTAATGATCGTAAGATTAGTTCTAATACTAATCTAGTTAAAAGATTTCCTGTATATGCTCTGTCATCTCTGATACCTATTGTTGCTAGAAGTTTACTGATTAAATCAGGGGTTGCTCGCTTTGGGGATACCGCTTTAGTAGCTAATATCCTGTTCTTAGTGGGTGTCACTTTTGGAGTAATTTGGAACTTTACAGTTTATAGCAAATTTATTTGGAAAGCTCCAAACAAATAATATGAATACAGATAAGGCTAACATTTATTCTATGCTTGATTTTTCAATAATAATTCCCGCTTATAATGAAGCCAATATTATTAATGATTCCTTAACCCAAGTAATTAATTTTATGTCAGATTATAATCCGCATTTTGAAGTTATTGTTGTTGATGATGGTAGTCTGGACAAAACAGTAGAACTTGTAGAATCCTATGCGGGCTATCACTCTGAGGTTAGAGTAATTAAAAATAATCATTTTGGAAAGGCACAGGCTCTAATTTCTGGGTTTAAAGCTGCTCAAGGTAGATATGTTCTAATGGCAGATGCGGATATGGCTACTCCTATTTCGGAGCTAAAACGCTTTATGTTATGGATAGAAGAATATGATATGGATGTTGTATATGCTTCACGTGAAGGTGTAGGTGCTACACGTCACAAGGAGCCTTTTTATAGACATTTTGTAGGCCGTGTTTTTAATTTAACTTATCAACTTATTATTTTGCCCGGTGTTAAAGATGCTCAATGCGGTTTTAAATTATTTAAAAAGGAAGTGATAGACGATATAGTATCGCACTTAGTTGTTTATGCACATCCTCCCAAAAACTTAAATAAACCCTTTTTTGGTGCCTTTGATATTGAAATCTTATTTCTTGCACGACATCTTGGGTACAAATCCAAGGAGCTTCCTGTCGAATGGTACTATGTCCCCACAACTAGGTTTAGTTTCATTTCTAATTCTTATAAAATGTTATTGGATGTACTCAAAATTAGGTTTACATCATTAACTGGTAAATATGCAGTAGTACCTAAAGTTGAAGAAGTTTCCGCCCTAACAGATTAAATATGAAAACTAATTTGCTTGTATTTATTCCTGAATTTCCCAGGTTGAGTGAAACGTTTATTCAACGCGAAGTTGCAGGATTACTAAAACGAAACAATTTAAATATAGCTGTTTTATCAATTAAAAAAGGTGAAGCTTTACTAACTAAGGAATTAACAGCTGTAACTCACTATATTAAACTTACTCCAAAAGTAATTATATTGGGTATGTATCATTTTTTTACCAAACACCCACTTAGAACTTTTATTGTTTTAATAAGCGGTGTATTTAATAGCCCTAAATATCTAGTTAAAAGTTTTGGTTTTGCTTATTTGGCAAAAGATTATTCGCCTACGCATATACACGTACATTTTTTAAGTGACTTTTCTACATATGGTATGTATATGTCACGTTTACTTGGTGTTACATTTAGCATTTCTGCTCATGCACGTGATGTGTTTGTTAATGCCCACTTAGTTTCTCTTAAAGCTAAATATTGCAAATTTATTGCCGTATGTAATGTAAATGCCTATGAACAATTATTAACACAAGTTATAGATTCCTTTAAAGCTAAGATACACCTCTTATACCATGGTATAGATATAGAAAATCTATTTAGTAATATTAAAAATGAACCTAAACCAGACATACCCCTTATTTATATGGGTGGGTTACGTTTGGTTTCTAAAAAGGGCATAAGTTATGCAATTAAAGCTTCTAAACTTTTAAAAGATCGTGGAATTAAACATAAATTTATTGCAGTAGGTGCTCAAGGTGACTTATATAATGAGTTACAAGCAGAAATATTAGATTTGGGCCTTAAAAATACATTCTATATTTTAGGCAATGGCAATGGTCTGCCTCATACTGATGTTTTAGCGTATTATTTAAAAGCTCAGGTGTTTGTGTTTTCTGGGATAAAGTCCGAAGAAGGTGATGTGGATGGTGTTCCTAACGTGTTACTAGAAGCTGCTGCAGCTAAACTTCCCTGTGTTGTTACTGATGTAGGTAGTGTTAAAGATATAGTAGAGCATGGGGTTACTGGGTTTATAGTTCCGCAAAAAGACCCTAAAAATATTGCGCGTGCTGTAGAAGTATTACTGCAAGATAAAAGCAAGCGTGAATTATTGGGGGAGCGTATTTACGCAAAAGTTGCTAAATTATTTGATAATAAAGAAACTTTATCTAAACTAGAAGAATTATTATGCGAATAGCTATATTTACAAAAAGAACAGTATTTCATGACGGTTTTGGTGGTTTAGAAACTCATACAACGGTGCTAGCTGAAGAACTTACTAAAAGGGGATATTCTGTAGTAGTTTTTGCGCCTCAATATAAGCTTTCTTATCAAAGTAAAGTGCAAAACGGTGTTACATACAGATTTGTGCCTTCTGTTTATCGCATGCTTTTTAAAAACTCTTCTGATAATTGGTATAGTGCTTCCCAGCAGGCTTTTAAATTGGAACATGCTAATGAAAAATTTGCTTTAGTAATTAGTCAAAGCTCTGCCGGGGTTGGCATAATTGACAATAGAGACTACTTTAAAGTACCCGTACTTTCTATTGCCCATGGAAGTATTTTAAGTGAATACAAAACACGCCTTTTGTCTGTAGCATCAGTTAAAGATACTGCTTATTTATTAAAAGATATATTATTCGTGTTAATCAATTATTTTGGTCGTCAAAGGGATTTTATATTAGGTTCAAGTCATGTTGTAGCAGTTTCTAATGCTGTGAAAAATTCGGTAATAGACGAAACTTTTGTTTCGGAAGATAACATTACAGTAATCCATAATGGGATTGACCCTAGTGTATTTGCAAACATTACTTCTAAAAAAGAGACTTCGTCTTTAACTCTTGTTTTTATTGGGCGTTTAGAATACGTAAAAGGTGTACATGTATTGCTAAAAGCTTTATATGCTCTGCAGAATTCATTTGTTAAGCTTCTTATAATTGGAGATGGTCCTTATAGATCTTATTTAGAAAATTATGTTACCTCTAGAAACTTGTCTGAACAAGTTACATTTAAAGGCAAATTATCCCATGTTGAGGCAATGCAAACCTTGTTAGATGCCGATGTATATGTATTACCTACACTTCGTGTTGAAGGTTTTCCTATGACCTTACCCGAAGCTATGTTTGCTCGTTTACCTTTAATTGTGTCCGATTTGGGTGGAAATAAAGAAGCAATTGAAGAAGGTAAAAATGGTTATATTGTGCCTGCTGGCGATGTTCCTGCACTAATAGAAAAGATTAATTCATTTGTGGATAATAGAAATTTAGTCATTTCGATGGGTGATTATTCATACAAAAAAGCAAGTAGTGAGTTTTCTATTGATGAAATGTTAAACTCATACATAGAAATTATTAAGAAAATAACTAAATGAAAATACTTAGAATTGTATATGAATGGCCATCCCCATGGATTGGTTTGGTTCCACAACCTTTTGAGATTACGAGGTCTCAGGCCAAGATGGGACATCAAATTACTGTTTTATGCGGTCGTTGGCCTAATGCAGGTAATTTAATCACTATTCCTGGGGTTTCTATAAAACCTTTTATTAGAGAACCCTTAAAAGGTGTTTTATTAGTAACTATTGCTCCTTTGATGTTTTTGTATTATTTGGTTTGGCGTGGAAATAATACGCCTGATCTTATACATGCTCATGGACACTTTGGTTTATGGTTATTTTATTATCGCAAGTTATTAAAAAGATTTAGACCTAATCACGATGAGCTTAAGATCCCACTTGTTGTACATTTTCATAATTGTGCTCAAGCACGCTGGAATAAATTAGTGTCTCAGGGTAAGTCTATTTCTTTTATTACACAAAAATTAGCGTATCCTCTTGAAGTATTTGCAAATGAGTTGGCATTACAGGTTGCTGATGCTTATATTTGTGTAAGTAATGATGTTAAGAACGAATTTATTGAGTTACATGGTGCTAACGCTCAAAAGATGTTTGTTGTTGAATCTGGGGTTAATGTTAACCTGTTTGCACCTGTGGGCCCTGATGAAAAAGAAAAAACCCGACGAGATTTAGGTTTAATTAACTCTGATCGTGTAATTTTATTTCATGGTATGATGGTTGAACGTAAAAACGTACACCTTTTGGTTGACGCTATTAAGTTACTTCCCAGTGAATATAAATTACTCTTAATAGGTGATGGCGACTCCTCCTATATGCAAAGACTTACCGATCAAATCAAAGAAAAACAACTTGAATCTAGAGTATTTAGAGTGGGTTATACCGAGTATCCAAAAATACACATTGGAATTCAGGCCGCTGATATATCTGTTCTGCCTGCGGATTATGAGGGGTTACCTAAGACGGTTTTAGAAAGTTTAGCTTGTGGTGTACCTGTATTAGGCTCTGGATTTAAAGCCGCAAATGAAATTAATGGACTTATATATTTAGACGATTTAAGTCCTGAATCCCTAGCTGCAAAAATTAAATCAATGCTAGATACCCCTGTTAAAGTTGATAGGTCAAAAGTAGCACAATTATATTCATGGAACATAAAAGCACATGAGATTGAACAGGTTTATAATTTTGTTCTTGCTAAGGATAAAGGTGTCTTTAATGTTTAACATACTTAAACTAAAACCTGCGTATTATTTTGCAGCATTTATAGTGTTGCATATTGTGTTATTAAACATTAATGCTGCTGAATGGGGTGATAGCTACCGGATTTTGCGAGCATCGCGTGAAATTAAATCAGCATATAGCTATCCCGATGATGAAAAAAGACCCCCTTTATATTCTTTACTATTAGCAACTTGGCCTGAAGGTGTTATAGCTTCTGCATGGAGTATTGATCCTGTTCTTTGGGGTAGAGTAATTATGTTTTTTGTTTCTCTTACTTCTTTCTATGTGTTTTATAAATTGATGATGTACATAGATATAATATCTTCGGAGTCTATAAAAAATCTTGCTCTCATTTTGTTTATGTTGAACCCAGT
>JAGQNX010000127.1 GCA_020427865.1 candidate division WWE3 bacterium | reverse complement strand
TACACCCGGAGGGATTCGAACCCCCGACCTCAAGCCCCGCAAAGTTGCGCTCTATCCATCTGAGCTACGGGTGCAAACGTATACACACGGTGAAATTATACTACGAACTACAGATTTTTGTTACTTTTGTAAGAAGTTAGAAAATATGGATTGATAAGTGGACATCACAATATCCACAGGAGGATTATCTAGATAAGGTAAAAATTCAACTAAGATCTCATGAATTTTATCACGGTCTTTTGGGTTAATTAAAAAAATTAAGCTTCCAGGAGAATATCTATCTACAACTAAAATAGTTACACCATTTTTAACAGTAAAATAAAATTGTACAAGTTCATCCCAAGCATGAAATTCACCGTCAAAAGTTACACCCTTATTAGAAATTTCGTGGCTAACTGTTGTGGTAGGCATTGCCATAAGCATATACGTTACAAACACAATACTAGCAAGGGTGAGAAGTAAAAAGAACTCCTGAATTACAACCAAAAAAAGTACAACTATAATTGCAACAATAGCACTAGAGCGCATTAATTTTGAATTAGAAAAATCAAAAGGCAACTTATTAGAGGCTTGCCAAGTATAATAAACTTTTTTAGGCCCTTGAGTTAAACGAGCAATAACCTCAGCCCTAGCATTATGTTCTTCAAGCTTAGAAGGATCCTTTTTATCTAGGTTATGTGGATTTGCAGTAAATCCAACGGTGTTTCTTAAATTTACGGAATCTAAAATAGACATCTTGACTATAGTTTACACGATTTTTATGGCGGTGAGTACAGGATTCGAACCTGTGGACGGAAACCCGTCACGGCTTAGCAAGCCGCTGCATTACCGCTCTGCCAACTCACCATATAAATCTTTAAAGCAGGGCAATTATAGCCTTTTAGCTAAACTAAAACAACCAATGTTAACAATACCATACTCCTGCAAGATTTTGAGTGCATAATAAAAAGTGGCACCGCTCGTACACACATCATCAACTAGTAAAACCTTTTGGGATTTATATTTAGAGATTAGGCGAGTATTAACTTTATAACAACTTTTAAGGTTATTGTAACGCTCTGTTCTAGAAAGCTTGTGTTGTGGGGGTGTGTCTTTAGCTCTAGCCAACACTTTAGTATTCATAGAAACATTAATATTTTTTGAAATCTCACTGCCAATTATTTCAGCCTGATTAAACCCCCGCTCACAATAACGATTTACAGAAATAGGAATGGGCAAAATAACATCATATTGAGAAAGAAAATGCTTAACTAAATTTTGCTGGCAAACATGCCTAGTCAAAATAGACAAATTTTTGTGAATTTTAGGAACAAACTTAGCATTGCGTATGATTTTACGAACTGCGGCAGTATAGGTGTAACAAGAAAAAGCTTTAGCATGTATTTTTAGATTATGTTCATTACTACAACTTAAATGTAATTCACAATTATCACCTGCCGGTTTATTACACAAAAAGCACCACTGCACGTCCAAGTTTGGAATGCCTATAAGGCACTTGTTACATAACCAATTCTCGCTACTACTACATACAACACAATTAGGAGGAAAAATTAAATTTAACAATGACATAAAAAGCTTATACAAAATAATGTCCTTTTTGAATAGAATATAAAGTCTAACCTCAATAGATATTTTCTGGTATTATTCGGTGATGGATTGCAATTTAGACCTCAAACTCAAAAATGGATTAAGACTTTACCATGTACAAGATCCAACAACAAAAGCTTTAAGAATAAGTTTACGTGGACTAGCAGGAGCAAGTGTAGAAAACGAGTCACAAATTGGGATTGCCCATTTTGTTGAACACATGGCATTTAATGGAAGTACTAAATATCCCACACAGGCAGAACTACAAGAATTAATCACCTATATTGGTGGCAAATCTAATGCGTCCACAGGTAGAGAAAGCGTTAAATACTGGGCAAACGGCCTTAGTTTATATAAAGAACAAATATTTGAATACTTGGCAGAACTTTCAGTTAAGGCAGAGTATAGGCAAAAAGATGTGAATAAAGAAAAAAAGGTTATAGAACAAGAAATACAAGGACATTTAGACTCTGCATCAGGCAAACAACAGGATATTATAAATAAGGCACTATGGCCAAACCAGCGTGCAGGTATAGATGTAGCAGGCTATATAGAACATATAGAGTCTATAACATTAGAAAAATTAGAAGATTTTAGAAATACTTATTACACTGCACAAAACTTTGCATTACAAGTAACAGGAGATATTACAAAAGCAGAAGCACTAGATCTTGCAGAAAAGTATTTTGGACACATACCTAGCGGCACAACAAAAATCCAAATACCCATAGTAACAACAAATAAAGACAAACAAATAATTGTGGAAAACCGACAGCACTTAAAACAAGCGAGCATATCAATAGTATATCCACTTGCAGGTTATAACGACGAATATAGCCATATAGATATGGTTATGAACGCAATACTAGGGCAGAGTCCTATGTGTAGACTTTTTCAAACGCTACGAGAAAAGCACAATTTAGCATATAGCGGAGGTTCAAGCACGGGAAGATATAATAGTTACGGGGCACTATATGCTGATGCAGAGGTGGCAGAACAAAACATTAATGTAGCTTTAGATTTAATGAAAAAAGAGTTCGAAACTCTAATGAACGAATTAGCTGAAGATAAAGAACTAGAACGGGTTAAAAATAGAATAATAACATTAGAAGCATTTGAACAAGAAAGTCCCTCTAGCATAGCGACCTTTGCGGCGAGCATATATTTACAAGATCTAAAGATAAAATCCACAGAAGAATTTGTACAAAAAGTTTTAGCTGTTACAAAAGAACAAGTTCAAGAGTCTGCAATTAGAATATTTAGCCAAAACCCAAAGATAGTAATAATGACGCCTACGTGGACACAAGAACAAATAGAATTTTAATTAAAAAATAAATTAAACCATTTTTGGTAGTTTGGGACTTGCACCACTACCACATGTTTAGGCTTGTTACTTTCGCTAGCAGCTGTTTCAGACTTAACAGCGTCAACAACAAGGGCAATTTCTTTTTTTGGTATAACGAAGACATCCTCGCCGGGTTTTTGTAAATTTAGGCTATTACGGGCTTCTTTCACTATATAATCGTCACTTTTTTTATATTCTAATACATTTTCTAAGTTGGACTTTTCAGCTTCTAAGCTGTTTACTTCTTGGCGTAAGTCTTCTAACCTCTTGCTGTTTTCTACTATACCTACAGAATTTTTAGTAAAATTTATAGTTAAAACAATTAAAACAATGGTTGCTACTATATACTTTAGTTGCTCAGTAATATTCATATACTAATTATAGAAGATACCCTACCAAAACAAAATTAAAACCGCAGAAAACCCTATATTAATAGTATTTGACAACCCTATACCTTGGTGATACCCTATATCCTATAGGGTCAAACATAAGTATTATGACGGAGCTTAAAACCGCACAAGAAAAGTTTATAGAACATTTACAAGAACTAGGTAGATCTAAGTCTACTGTTGTTGCATACAGCAAAGATATAGAACAACTATTAGAGTACGTACAGCAAGCTCATCACGTACAAATGATTACAAATCTTGAGTTGACGCACTTAGAAGCCTTTATGGATAAACTAAGTACAGAAGACTACACCCCCAAATCCATTTCACGTAAA
>JAGQNX010000126.1 GCA_020427865.1 candidate division WWE3 bacterium | reverse complement strand
TCAGCTCTAACGTATTCTTTAACTCCACTGTCTTTATATTATTGGCACAAAGCTATGTTTGAGGACTACAATCTAAAGCATATCTACTATAGTGCTTTAACTTTAATGTTGATGTCTTTTACTTTTTGGTTATTTCCTTCATTTTTACTTTTTCTGGGTGTGTATTCTGTTGTATATATGTTTCAGCTTAGATCTAAGTCTCGTACTTTGGCATTTATAAAAAACTCTTTGTTATTAGGATTGATTTTTGTGTTGTTTGCCGCAGTCACATTGTTCCCTGTAATTTTTGAATATTCTTATGCACGTGTAGGTACTGATGATCCTTCTGCTCTAAGGAATTTTGGGAATCTTTCTGGTGGAATTTGGTATCAATTTTTAATGATATTTTCATGGGGAATTTATAATGTGTGGTTTCCTCGAAACATGTTTTCATATGCTTCGTATTATTTCTCACAAGCTTATCTTATAGGTATATTTTTAATGTACTCAGTAATATTTGTAGGATTTTATTTACACAAAAAGTTTACAAAAAAACTTAGCGTATCTTCTATATATACTATCTCGATAGTATCACTTGTTAGCACATTTTTAGTTTCTTTGTTTTTAGCAAAAGGTTCTCAACCACCTTTAGGCTGGATATTTTTATACTTATACGATAACGTCCCATTTTTTTCTGTCTTTAGAACTTCAGATATGCGTTTTGGTTACACTATTATTTTTTCTTTGTTAGTTCTTTTGCTTTTAATGTCAAAATATTACAAGTCTTTTACTTTTGCAGTATGTTTGTTATTTATTATATTTTTGCAAACCCCATATTTGTTTAATGGTGTAGCCCTGCGCGGTGAAAACATAGAATCTAAATACGTGGATCGTGTGACTAGTTTTTCAACATCTCAACAAGAACTTTTAGATTACTTAAATTCTCAAAACAACAATAGGTTTGGTTTTATATTAAACACACCGGGAATATATTCTGGTGCATATACGACAGAAGATATGTCTATGTATATTGGTTCTGATTTAGTTGCTAAATATAGCCCACTCCCTTTTATTTATGCCAGTAACTCTGGATGGATTAATCCTGATGTTTATGCTGCTTTAACTGAAAATGATAATGCCCTTTTGCATAACGAGTTTCCCCTATTATATATATTGGACCGCCGAGATATATCATGCCCTAATTGTATGATTGCACAAATTCCAGAGACCTGGTCTATTGCTTTTAAAAACAATTTGTACACGCTCTATGAAAGCTCAATATATAAGCCTTTAGTTTATGCCTCCGACACTGAGTTTTCATTTAAAGTACTTAGTCCCGTTAAGGTAAAAATTCGTTTACAAAGTATCAAAGATTTTAGTACAGTAAGCCTGTTATTTGGTCACTCGCGATATTGGAAGGCGTATATATTACCTTATTCCGGTGACTTGGACTGCAATAATGAATGTCCTTCTTCCATATCTGTTTTAGACATTAATGATTTTGTAGCTCTAAGTTCCTCACCTTTAAATATAGAAAATGTTAAATTTCAAGGTTATGGTAATTCTTGGAAAATTAGCAAAGAGGATATTACATCTACGTACAGTGAGCGTTATTATAAACTTAATAATGATAACAGCCTTGATGTAGATGTTGTTTTGTATTTAAACACTCAAAAATATTTTTATTATAGTTTTATAGTTTCGCTTGTTTCTATAATTATTATGAGTGTATATGTTAAATTTGGGCACAAACTAAAATATGTATTATTTAAATAACTACTTATTATATAGCTATAATGATGCTGCCTCTTTGTTTGTGCGTTATTTATCTATGCACTCTCCTAATAACACAAACTACTTTCCACTTTTTCCTCCCGCAAGTTTGCTTAACTCTATTGATCCTATTAATGGTGCTATTTTGTATATCTTTTTTAAACTGTTTCCTGCAGTTTTGGCTTTAAATTTACTAGCAATAATGTATGCATTGTTAAACTTTGGATTTAGTTATTTTTTATTTAAAAGAATCACAAACTCTAAATTTGCAGTATTGTTCGCACTATTAAATACTTTCAGTGTCTACTATTTATATAGAGTAATTTCTATAACACCAAATCTTTATCAATTGTTCTTTTTCCCGTTAATTTTATATATGCTACTTTTTAAAAAAACTAAGCCTTATATTTTGAGTCTCTTATTATTTTTTATGTTTGCTTTTAGTTCTTACTATGGCTTATTTGCACTGCTTACTTGTGGTTTTGTTTATTTTGCTGATTTTATTGTTGCTCAAAAACTCCTATTGGTTAAATTTAAAGACCTACTTATAAACACTGCCTTATTAGTAGTACCTCTGTTTTTATTAATACTTATATTTTTTTATTCTTCTTTTTTGCATAATGCTAAACCTATACAAAATTCTGTTTCTAATACTAAAGTTGTAAATTATAGACCTATTGAAGAGTATTACAGTTTTAGCACACGCCCTTGGTACTTTGTAATACCTCCAAAAAACTCCTTATATTTTGGGAATTTATCCAAAGGACTTTATAAAAGAATAGAAGCCACAAATTATTATTTAGCCGATGATTATACCGAATCTGAAGCTGCAGGTAGTTTTATGGGATGGCATTTTATACTGGGAGTCTTTACATGCCTTATTATTGTTGGTTTGTCTTTTACAAAATATTCTCATTATATTAATTCTAAATTTGTTCACATACTAAGACACCGTGAACTTGTAATTAAATCTTTGATTACAATTACCTTTATACTCTTATTTACACACCCGCCATCATTTACAATATCTGGAACTACTTTTTACACGCCTTCTTATTTACTGTTTTACATTGCTCCAGTGTTTAGATCATTAGTTAGATTTTCTGCAGTTATATATTTGCTAGTATTAATTTTAAATTATTTGTTATTTTTAGATTTATTTACTCAGCTGCGTTCTGTTTGGAGTAAGTCTCTTATTACTTTATTCTTTGTGTTTCTTACGTATTTTATATTTGCAATTAAGTTACCCGTAATAGATACAACAAAACCTCCAAAAGAATTTGAATTTGCACGTCTTAATAATTTAAGCGGTACTATTGTGGTGTATCCTCGAGGAGATTTTAAGACTATATTTTGGACGCCATATCATAAGTTAAAAATATTAAATCCGTCCGGAGAAATTGATTGGCATACTGGCATAAGTGCTGATTCTATTAGCAAAAAACTACAAGAGCCTACATATTTAGAGACACTTAACTCTAATAATGTGGATTACTTATTTTACTATTCCAAACCAAATGATAATGAATATATTAGAGAA
>JAGQNX010000125.1 GCA_020427865.1 candidate division WWE3 bacterium | reverse complement strand
TGGTAGAGGTGTCATAGAAGAATTCGTCTTCTCCGGTTAATGTACTAGAACTATCCCAAAATGTAACTTGTCCTATTTCTCCAGATCCTGAAACTGAAGATATACCTCCTATTGTGGTACATGCCCAAGCACTTCCATTCCAAGCTAATACCTGTGTATTTGTACATCCTGATAATAATCTTATGCCATCTGCATCTACTTCCAACCCAGAGAAACTACTAGTACTATTTGTACTTGCACTAGTAGCTAATTTAATTGCAATATCGTCCGTATTTACTACTATTCCGCTACCTGCTCCTACTTGCAAGTTTAATATTCCAGTGGTTCCACCTCCGGTAAGTCCTGCACCAGCTGTCACTCCTGTTGTAGCAAAGCTACTTATATTATTACTGTCTAGTATTGTCCCAGATCTTCCTGATAACAGACTTAATTCAGTGGCAGTAGCGCTGACATTTACGTCATTTATATATAAAGTTTGTGTATTAAGCGTACCTCCTATATCTAAATTGTACCCAGGAGTTGCATTGTTTATACCTATATATCCTGTAGACTCCTCAATAAGAAATTGACTGCCACTAGAATTACTTATCTCTAAGTTACCTTGTGCTGCTGAAAGTAGTATAGTATTACCTCCCTCATATGCTGCTTGTAATGTGATAGTTGCATTTGCACTACTTACATTTGTCCAGGAGCTCCCATTGTATACTACTAATTCATTATTGGTGGTGTCCCATGCTAGGTAGCCTTCTCCACTGCTTGGATTATTTGGAGAGTCGTCCACATTAGGTAATATTAGTCCTTGAGTGTCCTCATTAGAGTGGTCTATTAACGACAAATCTAACAATGTCCCGTTAGAAAATGCTAAGGTGCCCGAAGTATACTCGTCACTTGTATTTGATCTTAAAAATTGACTTGCACTTATACCATTTAATTTTCCTGCATTTATTTCACTCTGCTTAGTCCATATAGGTGTTCCATCGCCATTAGATGTTAGTATATCTCCTTTATTGCCTGTATCTCCCTCTAGAGATATTCCATTTTTTATTTCTAGAGGTACATTTAGTATAAACCCTCCATTTAGAGTAAGGACTCCTGAGTAATCTACTGCTGAAGCCAAATTAGCCCCATCAATCACGCCGTCATTAATGACTGTATTATTCATTCCAATGCTTGTAACTTCTCCTTGTATGTCTAGAGTTTCTTCCAAAGTGGTTTCAGTCGTATCATCTATCAGTAATAGTCCTGATAAAGATGCCTGTGAAGTTAAACTTATTTCGTTGGTAATAAGGCCACCTTCTAATGTAGCTAAATCTTTTACAAACAGTGTGTCATTTATAGTTGTTTTATTATTAATATTGATTATCCATTCCGCATTTCTATCGCGCGTTCCTAATACACTTGCTGCGTTTTTCTTTATTTCTTCTATGCTAGCTATCTTTATAATTTCGGAACTTACTATATATGGAGCAATATATTTTTGCCCAAATGCCAAAATACTCAACAATAATACAAGTGCATATTTAAAAATAGGGGATTGTTTAGGTTGTTTATAAAAAGTATTGATAGGTGTTTGGGTTGTTGCTTCTAAATTACTATATGCAGTTTCTATATTTACATTAGAGTCATGAGACTCTTTGTATAGCAAAATCTCTGCCAATTCAAAAGACCTATAACCGTTGGGAAGTCTGTGTGCATTTATAAGACCTTCGCGTTCTAATTTCCTTAACGTAGAAGGTGAAACTTTTAGAATCTTTGCAGCTTCCGAAACACTTAAGCTCTTATGTCCTAATCTGTTAGTATTTAATATATTTGTTGCTTGAGCAGGCATAACATTAAACTTTGTGAATTCTCTTTGTGCAAGGAAAAAACAATGTTCTATTTATAATAAAAGCATCCCTTCTGTTCTGCAATACGCTAATGTATGACACGGATGCTGATTTTACTCTTTGTGTTTGGATGTGTACCCAATTGTTACTCTACGAAACTTAGAACTTTGTTTTTACTGGTTGTACTAGTGCAAAAGTTAGATTATGCTTCTAATATAATGAGTTATAAATCATATCTAAAACTAACTACTGTAATTTTCACCACTGTATTAATGTCATATCCTGTAGCAGCACAGGATTTGACCTCGGGTGTCGCTGTTTCTGTGCCTGTAAGCACTGAAATTTTTAATAAAGAAGATATCTTTGGTAAAATCTTAAGTTATGATTCCGGCACATTTGCTGTTGCTACCTCCGAATATGATCCTTCTATGTATGGAGTAGTAGTTAGAAATCCTGTTATTTCATTACAAGATACTAGTCTTGACGAATCTTTACTTGTTGTATCGCAAGGTACCGCTTATGTAACTGCCTCAAACACTAACGGTAATATTTATGAAGGTGATTTTATCACTAGCTCATCTAACTCTGGTATTGCTCAATTAGCAACAAGATCTGGAACCATTCTTGGCGTAGCTCTAGAAGATCTAGTATATGATAATTCAG
>JAGQNX010000124.1 GCA_020427865.1 candidate division WWE3 bacterium | reverse complement strand
CCATAAGCCAAACTAAAACTTCGTGCGGAGACTCAAATACACATTTTACACCTTCTGCTTGGGTTGCTGTCTTCTCCGTTAAAGCAGGTGTGAGACTAGTTATTGTATCTTGGGAAGTATCCAAGATACCAATCGTATAGCGAGCTAATTCCAAAGATCTATTAAAAACCAAGCGGCAAGCTTCAACATTACCATAAGCATCATAATCTGTTATACAACATGCAGAATTAGCAACATTTCCATCGGGATGAGTTACGACTATATGATCTCCAAAATAAGCGTGTACTTTGGAGGCAGTATCGGGAGAAATATCAAGTGCAGTACCTACGGCAGCATAAAGAGCTGCAATATCTTTCTTATTCAAACCCAGCCAGTCTGGGGCACCTTCCCACATAAACACCACATTTGCAGAAAGCTGACGTTCTGTAGACTCGACACCAGCTAGCTCTTCTTTATTATCCATAGCATAAATATAACAACATAATTAAAAGATATAAACTAATACAAGTACTCATACTATATGGTGCAGGCCACACAAATAAAATAAGCTATACTAAACAAATGCAACACTTTAAAATAAATTCTGCCAAACTTTTTACATTTATTTATCTAGTTTTAACCCTAATATTTTTAATAGACTCCAAAACTTGTAGTGGATTTTTATGCGGACTTGGAATACTAATTCCAATACTTCCGACAGCTATATTAGCAGAAACACTTGATTTACAAAGTAAGTTTGAAGAAATAGTATTTGCATCAGATATTAGCTACTGGGTAACAATATTTGCACATGCAGGTCTTATTTATTACATTCTTTATGCTTTAGAAAAGTTTATAAAAGCATACAAACCAAATAGATAACAAATCCACACGCACACTTGTCCAACACAACCTAATAGGATATTATTCAACAGTCTATAAGCATGAAAACACTACGCATTATTAAAAACAACTTAGTCACACTGCTTTTTTTAGGAATGATTTACCTTTTAAACTGGGTAATTCCAGAATCAGTAAGATTACCTTTTTACCACAATTTACGCGAACTAGATTTAGCAGGAAATCCAACTTCTTTACTTATAACACTAGCAATTACACTTGGACTTATATTTGTGTCTATAATTGGATGGTACGGAATTAACACAGCAACAGATATAGGTATCCCAAAACTAGAAATAGCAACTGCAAACTTTACAAAAACCTTAGTGGTAGTGGCAAGCCTTAGTGCGGTGCTAGGAACAATAGGGTCAAGCGGGGGAGAAATTGCATCTGCTTTTTTTGAAGGTTTAAGAATACTCCCAGACATTATCACGCATAAACCTGTAGATTCTGCAGGAATATTTTCTGTATATGTTGCAAACTTTTCTGGCGTGGTAAATGCCTCTGCGGCTGCAGTTGCAGGTATAGTTTTAATATACAGTTTAAAAACAAAACGCATTAGTTCTAAACAGTTTAAAGAAAAGGTACGAGAATTGGGAGCTAAATCAACTCTTATACTGGCAACAGGATTGTTCTTTTTATATTTTATTCAGTCAGCAGTTACCTGGGACGGAAGTCCAACATTTTCACAGAGTTTACTTGTAGTATTATTTTTAGTCATCGTTTTTATATATGGTTTTAACGCATATAAAAGCACAGATGCACAATATAAACCAAAATCAGGAAGAGATTACCTCTTTCCCCAAAAAGAGTCATTTAGTCTGCACCCTAAACGCTTAGGAAGCTTTTTAGCATTACACGCAATTGGAGATTCTCAAAATTTACTTGTGGT
>JAGQNX010000123.1 GCA_020427865.1 candidate division WWE3 bacterium | reverse complement strand
AGCGAGCCCTAGTGTAGCAAATTCCTTTATTTCGCTTAGAAAACTATCTACACCATTAATTAGTAAATTTAGTTATTCTAATGAACCTTTTGCTACATATAGTTTTACGGATATTTATAATAACAATTTTAATGAGGAAGATTTTAATAACAAAATTGTGCTCATAGGAATAACAACAAATGATGTAAAAAATAATGTTGCAGATAACTTTGTGGATGTATTTGGGGACTTTATTGCAGGAGTGCAAATTCATGCCAACATTATTAATTCGTTTTTACAAGAAAGATTTTTGTATGAATCACCCTTATCGCTTCAAATAATTCTTACAGTAATGATATCTTTTATATCTACATTTTTAGGGCTTAGGTATATTAAAACAACATTTAAACGAAGTATAGTTTTTGTAATTTCGCTAGTAGCTAACTTAGTTATTGGAATAGCAACATTTGAAACAGGTTTAATATGGCCTTTTATTTTAACAACGCTAGTAATAATTGCTAACTTTGTTGGACTAGTAGCATATGACGCATTTATAAACAGAATAGAGAATCGCTTTATTAGAAAGGCGTTTACACACTATGTTAATCCGGGACTGTTATCCGTTCTTATTAAAAACCCAAAAGAGTTACATTTGGGGGGTCAAGAAAAAAGAATAACGGTAATGTTTTTAGATATAAGAAACTTTACAAGTTTGGCAGAAAAATATAGACCCGACAAATCATATAGAATATTAAACACTTATCTAGAAGCTTTAACAGAAATCGTGTTAGAAAATGATGGAACAATAGATAAGTATTTGGGAGATGGTCTTATGGCGATTTGGAACGCCCCAGTGGACGTAAAAAATCATGAGTATAAGGCACTAAAAACAGCATTAGAAGTTTTAGGAGCGATGGAAAAACTAAACAAAAAATCTAAACATAATTTAAATGTGGGTATTGGAATTAATACCGCAGAAATGTTAGTAGGGAACGTAGGAGGTATAAGTAGATTTGACTACACCGTTGTAGGAGATGGTGCAAATGTAGCATCAAGAATAGAGGGACTAACCAAAGTTTATGGAAGTAAAATTTTAACTACAAATCATACAATTAAAGGACTACAAACAGACTTGCCAAATGCTATTTATAGAAAACTAGACAAGGTAGCAGTAAAAGGAAAATCACAAGCAGTATGGATTTATGACTTATTACCAGACACCCTAAAAAACCATCAATTAAAAGAAGAGTATGAGCACGCACTAGACATTTATCGTGAAGGTAATTTTAAAAAAGCTCTACCGATTTTTGAAAAACTTGTAGAAACCTATAATGACCATGCAGCAAAATCAATGGTACAGCGTCTTAAAGATACAAAAGGTATTGCACCCGAAAACTGGGATGGAAACTGGATGTTTGATCACAAATAACTTTTTTTTAAGATTTTATTTGTTTGGCGTGGGTAAACTTTTCGGTAAAAATACAGTCAGCACCTATATTGTTTTGTGCAAGTAAACTCTTAGCATCTTCAACCATATTAGGGTTTCCACATAAATAATAATGGACGTTAGAAGAGATTGGTAAAACACTTGTAACGCGTTTATCAGAACTAGAAACGCATAAAATACTCTCAAAGTTATCTATACTTTTTGAATATGTTTCGATTTCTTCTAAAAATAATAGTTCGTGTTCGTACCGAGCTCCGTGTATAAAAGTTACTTTATGCTTGTAATCAGACTGCAATAAAGTGTCTAGCATTGTCATAAATGGAGCAATGCCAGTACCTGTGGATACAAACACTATATTAGTATTCATAGATAGTGGACTTAAAATAAACCTACCAGCAGGGCCAATAAAATCAATTGTGTGGCCACACTCTAGTGATTTTAGATAGGTTGAACCAATACCATCATGGGCAACAGCAGCCACGATAGAAAATACCCCATTTTTGATATTACTTGCACAGATAGAATAAGATCTATAGGTATTTTGTGCTACTTGTAAGCTTACAAATTGCCCAGGTAAAGGTTCCATTAAGTGCTTATTCTCTACCAAAAAACTTATGTATAAATATTTATTGTTAGGATCTAAATAGTTTTTTCCTATTACGGTAGCAGATTGTTTTGTAGGTCGTTGAAAAGTCATTTTAAAAGCTCCGTATTTAAAATGTTTAAAGCTTCATCTTCAGTGTTAGTTTCCATAAGTTTAGAGCGCAGTTCTGAAGCACCTTCAAAAGTATTGGCATAAACTTTAAAAAACTTTTTCATTATTTGATAATTCTTACCTCCATTATTACCATTTGCATAAAACTGCTTAAACAATTGTACGTGTTTAATACCTAGTTGTACTAGCTCTAGCTTTGTAGGCAGAGTAGTAGGGCTTTGAAAAGCAAACGGATTTTTAAAAATTCCGCGACCGATCATATAACCGTTGGCACCTGTTTCACTACATAAAATAGTTCCATGCTCAGCATTTTCTATATCACCATTACCTATTAAAACCTTGCTAGAGTTTAGTAGTGTGCGAGCAAGTTTAACTTGCTCCCAGTCAGCAGGAACTTTAGACAATTGTGCTGCAGTACGTCCGTGTAGGGTAACAGTAGAAATATTAAACTGATCCAAAAACGAAATCCAATTTGCAGTATCAACCTTTTTTACACCTGTTCTAGTTTTTACACTTACAGGTATTTTGTTTGCAGCACCATCCAAAGTGGCTTGTATTATTTGAGACGCAAGGTTTTGATTGTTAATTAAGGCAGCACAGGCACCAATCTTCATTTCGTTTTTTTGAGGACAACCCATGTTAATGTCTATTCCATCAAACCCCATTTGTACTATATCTTTGGCTAAATTGTGGTAGTTTGCAGGAGTTACTCCCCAAATTTGGGCAACTACAGGTTTTTGTTCATTTGTTTTTAACAGGTATTTAAGGGTGTTTATTTTACCAACAGGATTAGCATAAGAGTCAGCATTTGCAAATTCGGTAAAAAGAACATCAGGTTGCTGTGTTTTGGGCAAAGTTGCAATTAGCTGCCTAAAGGCAACATCGGTAACATCGTACATGGGAGCAAGTACAGAAATAGGGTTAGATTTAGTTGTTTTTAGGTCATTCCAAAAGTTATTCATTACGACGCTATTTTAGCAGATTGTACTAGTTTTAGGGGTAGTTAAAGGTTTTTTTGAGTATTTGATATGCTATAATTTGGCAGTTACCTCTGCGATTACAATGGGAGATGGTGTAATGGTAGCACGTCGGGTTTTGGTCCCGAAAATTGGGGTTCGAATCCCTGTC
>JAGQNX010000122.1 GCA_020427865.1 candidate division WWE3 bacterium | reverse complement strand
AAGGGATGAAGCATCGGTCTTCGTTGACGCTGTCTTCTTCGGCTCTGTCTTCATTGACATGGACTTGCTCTGTCCGCTGCTACACTGGGCTGCAAACAAACGACCGGCTAAACGATGGTTTTCTATTTGGTTATAGTCTGTAAGTACCTTTTCTATAGCAGAAGCAACAGAAACAAATCCCTTAAAATCACCCGAAGAAGACGTTTTTTCTAAAAGTTCATTTATTACCAAGCCCAAAAGTTTTGCAGCAGTAGAATCATCACCTAAAACGTCTGCAAGTTCTTTGCGTGCCTGAGTATAACTAAAGCCACTAGGTCCTACAGCAGAAGTTGGTGTTGGAGCACTTGGGGGCATTACAGGAGGTACAGCACTAGATTGCGCAGAAACAGGTGGGGGCATATCCATAGGGTCGGAAGGCAGTGCGGTGGGTGCTACAGTATCAGTGGTGTCTTCAAATGCAGGGGGCTGCTGAGGTAATGGAATAGGCATTGGATTATCGTATCCGGTTGAATTAGCATTATAGTCGGACGTTTGGGGCATGTTGTTGTCATCCATAAAAATATTATTGCATTAACTAAAATGCAAGACAAGTGTTTATAAAGGCATATAAACATAGTCCTATAGTTTTCTTTACAAATTAACAAAAATACATATACTTGTTGCATGAATCACTGGAAAAAAGCACCACTGGAAGAATTAGAAGTACATACACAACCCTATTTAAAAACCCCAGCAGAGGAAACTTGGGGAAATCACGTAGCTACAAAAGCTGAAGCGGAAGAACCCCAAGAAATACAAAAGAATTATAAGACATGTCTGCCTATGCATGTAGGTACACTAATACACATGCTTATAGAACAAAAAGTAGGGGCCAAAGACGCTAAAACTCCGCCTATGCCAGATTTTCAAGTACATTTGAGAGAAACGTCACCAGAGATTTTAGCCGAAATCGAAGCTCTAACTTCGAAATGTGCACAAGATATAGTGGATAACGTACCTAGTGGGTATGAAGCAGGTATTTGTCTGGCAGAAATACCATTTGTGCAAGGCGCTTCATACATACAAATGCTTGAAGAAGGTCTAGCAGATGCATCTATACAACAAATGCTTGAAGAGATGAACTACCAAGATGCTCCCACATTACTAAAAATGTTATTAGTTGAACCCGAGTTTTACATAGAAGTAAATTTAGGTGGGACAGTCGAAAGATTAACAATGGCAGATATAATTGAGGTTGCTACAAACACAGAATACTACGGCATAGAAGAAACAACAGCAAAACTTTTAAAAATGTTAGCAGTGGGTGCAAGTTATTACTATTTAGATAATGAGGCCTTAATTAGAGAAGACTGGTACTCGTACTTTGCACCGCGAAAAAGAATAGTAACAGCTTCAGCACGTTTGGACCTGCTACGCTTGCACCCTAAAGAAGGTGATGAAAATGCAAAACATCTTATAGAAGCATTTAAAGACGCCATAAAAGGAAACTTCTTTGGTTATAAGAGAATGCAAGCATTAATGGATCTACATACAACAGATGATGAGCAAGGTTTTATAATTGATATACTGATTGAATTTTTACAGGCAGCCATGGAAGGAAGAATAGCGTTGTCATTGGTGGAAATAAAAAATAGCTTGATTAAAGACGGATATCCAGAGTCTATGGAGTTAGAACACGGAGAAAAAGACATTGCACATACACTTTTTGCTATATATCAATCAATTGTTGCAATAATAGCACAAGGAACTACTCCGGAAGCGCAAAGATATAGGGACTTAAATAACCAGATAGTACTCTTTAGCCAACTATCTGATACTAACCCGCTATTGAAAAAACTTGCAAGAGAGCCCAATGTATTTTCATTACTTAAACCTCCACACAGTCACTGCCTGGTGCATACGCAATGGCCAATTATCCAATATAAATGGCATTTCTCTGGGGATAACTTAGAAAACATGGGGGCACGCATAACATATAGTATAGATCCAAACGAAGAACGACCAACACCTAATACTATTATTACGTCATTAAATGCAAGTAGACTAAGAAAACAAGTAGTTGAAGCTACAACACGATATAACTAAATGTTATATAATAATCTTGTGGAAATAAAAGAATTTGAAGCAAAATCGATCTTAACACCCTGTAAATTACCCGATGCTGATTATGTTGTTAATCCCTATACGGGGTGTGCTTTTGGATGCACCTACTGTTATACAAGCTTCATGGGCAGATATGTTGGAAAAAGCAATAGCGACTGGGGAAATTATGTATATGTTAAAGCCAACGCCCCCCAACTTCTTCTTAAAGATTTGGGCAAACTAAAAAACAAAGGTAGAGATAAATGTATCTTCTTTAGTTCGGTTACAGACCCATATCAAGGACTCGAAGCAAAGTATGAACTAACCAAAGAATGTATGGAGAAGCTTCTGGAATTTGGATTTAGGGGAAAACTAAGTATTTTAACTAAATCACAGTTAGTACTTAGAGACTTAGACATTTTAAAACAATTTGAGAATGTAGAGGTAGGGCTTACTATAACAACTACTCAAGATGCTATATCTAGATACTTTGAGAAGAAAGCCCCAAACGTATCGCAAAGATTAGACACTCTAAAGAAACTAAATGGCAATGGCATTAAGACATATGCATTTGTAGGACCACTACTACCTCATTTTGTTACAGAAGAGCACAACCTAGATGAATTATTCAAAACTATTGCAGCCACAGGAACCAAAGAATTATATATAGAGCATATAAACTTAAGTGCCTATATAAAAGAACGCTTGTTGAAAGAAATGCCAGAACTACAGAAGGATATAATAGATAAGTTCTATAACTCTCAACATAAAGAATATAGACAAGAACTCGATAAGCTTATTAAAAAACTAGTAAATAAATATAAGCTAAAACTAAAGCTAGACAGTACGCTCTACCATAAAGAAATTTCTTAAAAAGTTACAAA
>JAGQNX010000121.1 GCA_020427865.1 candidate division WWE3 bacterium | reverse complement strand
GGCTGTTAAAGCATTAAACCAATCTTAAAGCTAGTAAAAGTAAAGTTACTAAAGTACTGGCTGCAAATACACCTACAGTTTTTGTAAAAAGTTCTATGGCTTCTTTTTTCTTACCGTTAGTGTACATTTGCACGGGTTGTAAAAAGAATATTAGTGCCATTACCGTAACCGATAGCGTTAACAGCGATAAAGCCACAATTGGTGCAAAAAAAGTGTCGGGTTGGTCTCGTAAGTGTCTTGTTGCTAGTTGCATTAATGTCACCACCACAACTATATAACCAGAAGCACTAAGTCCATTAATAATAGGGTTTTTAGTCATGCACTAATTATACTCTATATTGCAGTGCTATTTTATATTACTAATAAGCTTGAGTGCATGGTCTTTCCATGTAAATCCTTTTGCTACAGCCTTGTATGCTACAAGTCCTTGTTTTTTTGCAAAGTCCAAATCTGTTGTAAATTTGGTTAAGTATTTAACAATTGTCTCTGTATCCTGCTCTTTTGTAAAAAACCCTTCTGTTCCATGTGTAAAAAAGTCGTTTGCCCCGCTTCCTTTTACCGCTATAAAAGACGTTCCACATGCAGATGCTTCTAGTATTGGCATTCCAAAACCTTTTTCGTAATTTGTTGTTAGTAAAACTGCCGCCTCTGGATAAAGTTTTTGCAATCGTTCTTCATTGGCTTCTCCAAGAAGTTCTATATTTTTAGAGTAATTTCCAGTGTTTATTTTTTGTTTAAAATTTTTAAGCATTTGTTTATCAAGCCATCTGCCTACCATATGTATTTTTAATTTTGGATTTTTATCTACTATCTTAAACACATATTCTGGGTGTTTTCCTTCTTTCCAGGTTGTTACCATAAGCACATGTGGGCTTTTTGTATGTGCAGGTTTTCCTAGTGGAGTTCCTGGAGGGATTCTACTTATTTTATCTTTAGAAACATTACACTCATTTATAAAATAATCGTTATGAGTATTAGCCGCTACAAAAATTACTTGTGCATCTTGGCATAAAATCTTATCAATTGTTTTAGCAATCCAAGAAAGTACAACTATTACAGGTGTAGGGATTTTAGAAGAATAAACTCTATTTAAAATAAAATGAATAGGGTCCCAAAAATATATTGAATAATTAAGTCTTCTAAATTTTTTTAATGCCCAAGCCGAAAAGGTTGTATAAGATCCATGACTAATTATTAAATCGTACTTTTGTGGTGTGTCTGCAAATATAGAAAGCAAAATTGGATATGTAAAATGAAATAATTCTAAAAAAGCAAAATAAGGAAACTTAAATGTAATTTGCAAAAGATTGGGAATTTGTTGATCTAAATATTCTACCTTAATTTTAGACAAAAGCTCTTTGTGTGCATCTTTTACAACTGCATTTTTTGAAAGAATTAAAAGAGTTGCATCGTAACCTAGTTCTTGTAGTGCTTTAACCTGTTGAATTGCTGTTTTTTCTACTCCACCCGTGTTTAATCTGTCTATAAGGATTCCTATTTTTTTGTCCACTTTAGTATTATATAGGTTTTAGTAGTCAGCAATAATGATCTTTTTTTGAGACATTAATGTTTCAAATGCGTTTGGTTTTTCCATAAGTTCTTCCATGTTTTCTGGAACAATTTGCCAGCTTAAACCATATTTATCTGTACACCATCCACACTGTGCATATTCTGGAACTGCTGATAATTTTTCCCAGTAGTAGTCTATTTCTTCTTGATCTTTACAATAAACTGCAAATGAAACTGCTCCCGTAAATTTAAAGGTATCATCTGCATTTATAGCACTAAACCTATGTTCATTTAGTTCAAATTCAATTGTTAGTACTTTGCCTGCAAACTGTTTTTGAAAATCGGCCAAACCTTCTGTTGGATAATGTGATGTAGATAAAATTTTACTATTAGGAAAAACTGAAGTATAAAATTCTACAGCTTCTTCTGCATTTTGGTTAAACCATAAGTTAGGGATTATTTTTTGCATGGTTGTATCTTACACTAGTTTTTGGTTTTATATCTATGTCTGTTTAGGTTAATTTTT
>JAGQNX010000120.1 GCA_020427865.1 candidate division WWE3 bacterium | reverse complement strand
GCATACAGCAAAGATATAGAACAACTATTAGAGTACGTACAGCAAGCTCATCACGTACAAATGATTACAAATCTTGAGTTGACGCACTTAGAAGCCTTTATGGATAAACTAAGTACAGAAGACTACACCCCCAAATCCATTTCACGTAAAACTAATTCCACAAAAACTTTTTTTAGATTTTTAGTAGACAATGAGCTTATAGCCCATAACACAGCGGACAAATTAAAACACCCACAAGTAGAAATAAAAGAGCCTAGAATATTAAGCAGATTAGAGTATGGGGCATTAAGGGATGCAGCAAAAAATGATTCTAGAGCTTTTGCTGTAATCGAAGTTTTGCTTCAAACTGGTGCCAGAATCTCAGAACTCGCTAATATTAAACTGGATCATATAATTGAGGACAACAATAAGAAGCAATTACATATTCCTAAAAGAGATGGATATGCAGAGCGAACTATACTCCTTAATAAGGCTGCTATTTCAGCTATAGAAGACTATTTGAACGAACGTCCTCAAATTGAAGAATCTAAGCATCTATTTATTACAAAAACAGGTAGACCTCTACTTGTAAGAAATATTAGAGCAACTATAACCAGATATTTTAAACTGGCGGGAATAGAAAATGCAAAAGTGAATGATCTTAGACATACTTTTGTAGCACATCACTTGGCACAAGGTACAAATATGATAACTGTTTCAAAAATTGCAGGACACAAAAGGATCTCCACTACAGAGCGTTATCTTCAATACATTGATAAAGTAAGCTCAGACGAAAAAACAGAGCTTGGGGTACTATAAAAGATTCACAAATAATGACTAATTTGGTGGGTGATCTAGGATTCGAACCTAGGACCACTCGTGTATAAGACGAGCGCTCTACCAGCTGAGCTAATCACCCATAGCATTCGTGCAAAAGGATTTTACCATAACTACGAGTGAATTAGCTATCTATAATAAAATAAGTAATCCGTTATATTTAATAAGAAGCGTGTGCAGGAAAACGTTTTAGTTCGCGACTTTCTTCCCATTTTTTGTCGGAATTTTTTTCTTTGTAGTTTTTATATTGAACCTTAATATCATTTACAGCTTGAATGAGTGCTGTTTCTAAAGAAAAATCTACAGAGTCTGCGTGATAGCTATGGGCTCCAGTATCTAGGGTGAGTTTAGCTTGGAAGGTGTCATCAGCTGAACCTTTATTTAGAACTATACGTGCAAATACAAGGTCTTCGGGAATACCCTTTAAGTATTTAAATAGGCTCTTGATCTTACGATCAGCTAAAACTTTCATACTTTCGATTACTTCTAAATTATCAGAAGTTACCTGGTATTTCATAAAGAAATCCCTTTCTACTAGTGAGGGCACACCTATAATGAGTGATGGAATATTGTGCTACCGCACAGAGTAATTTGATACTACGGAAATATTTGTTTTCCGGTTTCATCATAAAGAATTATTGCTTGCACGGGGCAAGACTGCGCTGCCATAAGGATTTTATTAGAATCAACCTTTAAGGCATCTGGTTTAACAACAGCAATATTTTCGTTATCCATCTCAAACACATCGGGAGCTACAACAACACAAGTAACAGCACCAATGCAGGCTTCACGATCTACAACTATTTTAGAAATTTTTACTGGAGTTTGAGTGGGCGAATTTGCCATAACCTGTATACATTATAGCATATGTACGCAGTGACACCTTTATAAAAAAATTATAATATTAAACTATGCTATCTTCATTGCTGCTGATTTTTATTATGAACTACGCACATTTGCCCCAAGTAAATTATAGTAAATTAGCGGCAATATTAGGAACATCAAATTCTAAACAAGTAACATTTAAAGTAGCTCCGGATACCTCAAAACAACTGCAAGCATTAAACCAAACTGCAATAACAATAGAACCAAGTGCGGATATAAAATTACAAGACACTAATGTAATGCAAATTCCATTACCTCAAAATTCTACTGTTACTCTAGAAGTAGAAAATGTAGTGCAAACAGATACCGGATTTTATTACTGGACTGCAAAAAACGATAGAGCAAATATCATTGGAAAAGGTGGCACAATTTATGGACACTTTGTAAATGGTGGTAAAGTATACGAAATTTCTCACAAATTAAATGAGGCATCAACTAAACATATTGTAACTGAAGTAAACACCAATCAAATAGAACTCGCGGAAGAACTAAGCGAAAGCACATACTCTCAAACACAGAACAAATCTTTGGCACAAAATAACCCACAAACTGCAGAAGGTGTAGCTAATATAAGAATTTTATTTGCATATACAGATGAAATGGAGCAGGTAGATATGGATATTAATGAAGTAATGAATTTAATGGTAGAAAACACCAATAAAACTCTAAGAGCTAGCGACATTGGAGCAAAAGTGGTTATTGCAGGCATATATAAAACCACACTAAGAGAAACAAGTGACATAATTACAGTAAGACGGCGTGCAATTAATCCAAGCGACGGTAACGGTGATGAACTACATGATCTTAGAGAAAACACACAGGCAGATCTAGTAGCTGTCATCACAGCAACAACAGACACGTGTGGTAACGGTATGTATGGGCCTAATTGGCATGAAGCTTTTATGGTTGTTAGATACAACTGCGAATACGCCAATATTTTTGCACATGAAGTTGGGCATGCCTTATATATGGGACACGATGATGCCCACTGGTTAAATCCACCAAACACTACAGAGATCAATAGAGGTTTTATATCAGGGGCAAATAAAACACGTAGTACAATGGCATACACAAACGCGGAACTGTGTACTGGCTATTGCTGGGTAGTTAAGTATTACTCTACTCCCAACAAAAAAGTGTATAACTATGCAGGCACGCGGTTAATATCAATAGGGGATAACCTACATAACAATGTAGAAATTGGTAAACAATACGCAGATACAATAGCAAATTTATATGAAACCAGAATAGAAGCAGGCGGCGGGGGTGCAAGTGGGGAAGAAAATGCCCTACTGGAAGAATGTGCAAAGACATGTAGAACTAGTGCACAATGTTACAGTGATGATAGTGTAACTTTTGATTGTAAAACTGTAGGTAGTGATCATTTTTGCTGGAATACTGATATATGTGGGGAGTTACCAGATGTGCCTCCAGTTGCAACTACAGACAAAGCAGTTAAAATTTCGGGTTATGTATTTGATATAGATGGTAATACACCAAAAGCTAATGTAGATGTGGCAGTTCTTAATCATGTGGAAATTGGAAGAAGAACCAAAACTGCAGAAACAACAACCGACGCACAAGGTAGATATTATTTAGAATTTAACCCAACAGGGGTGGATGGCAGATTTACAGTTGTGGCAGGTATAGCTGTACAAGATGCGGGAGTCTATGATTATGTTTTACAAAAAAACCCACAATTTCCTATTGTATTTGCAAGTAAACAGGGAACCCCAGTCCCTGCAGAAAAAGCATGTAGAGAAATAAACAGTTATGGAGTAAGAGAGGGTTGGTATTGTGATCCTGGGGATACTAACGATGAACAATCATGGTGGAAAGCTTTAGATTCTAACGACTACGTACAGAGTTTAGATTTTAGACGAAAAACAGAAGGAATACCGATTCAGAATACAGTAGCAGATTGTGCATTATTGCCACAGAATTCATTAAAAGTCATCAAGGGTACACCAATAGATGCGTATGCATATACGTATGATAACGACGTGAATAGTGCAGAATTTTATGTAGTAAACCAAAATAGAAATTACTGTAGCACGAATGAAACCTTTGTGGGTGAAGACAACAGACGCCTAGAAGTTACAGATGTATTCAGACCGGGAGAACAATTTGGATGGGAATTTCAAACCCAAATCTCAACCAGTTCACTAGAAACAGGAAAATACTGGCTATATACAGAGTTATCAAAACAAGGCTTTAACTGTACCTCAAATCCTAACTGCAGTGACGAAGAACGTATAAACTGTTTACCAAGTCAATCCGAATCAATAACGAACAGCGGAACTATATACTATGGGGGTGTTTATTGTAGAAAAGAAATAGAAATACTAGAAGACACAAATACCAATAAAGTAATTGTATTTGTTGACTCAATAAATATTAAAGCTATTAAATATTTGGATAGGATAATTAGTGTATTTACTAATTGATCTATTCTTCAAATTCAATTGCCTCGAGTATTCTTTCAAGCATTTCGGCAATTTCGTCGTCGGTAAGTCCATGAATTTTTGCACCAGACTCTAAGGTATCAAAACCGTTTGCAATACATCCCGCACAATGAAGACCATAATCTAATAAGATTTCTTCCGCAACAGGGTATCTAAAAACTAACTCTGCAATATTGGTGTCCTTAGTAATATTTGGTTTTGGAGTTGTGTTTGTTTGTTCCATACTTATAATTGCGTTGAGGCATCCTTTAGGGTTTCTAAAGGCAACAAAGCACACTTTACCCTAGATGTTGTGAGTTGTACACCCAACAACTTTAAGAGTTCTTCTTTGGTTAGGGATATAAGTTTTGTAATAGGCTCACCTATTATTTGTTCTCCTAAAATCTCGGCAGAAGCTAAACTAACAGCACAAGCTTCACCATCATAACGATAATCTTTTATTACACCATCTTTTATTGCAAGTGTAATAATAAGCTCGTCTCCACACATTGGATTATTAGCATTAAGTGTAAGCGTAGCATTGTTTAAATGTCCACGATATGCAGGGTTTTTAAAAAGTTCCATTAGTTGTTCTCTATAAATATTATCTTCCATAGTATTAATTTATCCTAAAATCTTTATAGCAGTATTTATACCATTTACTAAAGCATCCATATCGGCATAAGTATTGTAAATGTGGTAACTAGCTCTTGTAGAAGATGCAATAGACATACCTTTATGCAACGGCATTGCACAGTGATGCCCAGATCTTACCGCAACACCTACAGTGGACAAAACAGAAGCAACATCATGCGAATGAATACCATCTACATAAAAAGAAACTAAACCAGCCCGTTTTGTAAAATCTGCGGATCCTAATATATGCAATCCTTTAATTGAATTTAGTTTAGGAATTAAATATGCATTTAGACTAGACTCATGCGCAACAATCTTCTCAAGGCCAATATTATTTATGTAGTCTACAGCAGCACCCAAACCAATCGCATCAGCAACACTAGGAGTACCCCCTTCAAATCTTTCGGGAATGGTAGCCCAAGTCGATGACTCTAAACCTACTGTTGAAATCATGCCTCCTCCAAATTTTATTGGATTTGTATTTTCTAACAAAGAGCGTTTACCAAACAAAACACCTATACCCATAGGTCCAAACATTTTATGCCCCGAAAAAGCATAAAAATCACAATCTAAGCTTTGTACATTTACAGGAATATGAGAAACGGCTTGTGCACCATCTACAACCACTTTGGCACCTACAGCATGTGCAAGCTTACAAATTTCTTTAATATTATTAACAGTACCTAACACATTCGAAATATGAGAAGTAGATACAACCTTAACATTGCCTTCATTTAAATACGTTTTGAGTTGCACTAGATCTAACTCACCATTGGCATCTACACTTAAATACTTAAGTTTTAAATCTAGAGTTTTGGCAAGCATTTGCCAAGCAACTAGGTTGCTATGATGGTCAGTAGAATTTAAAACAACTACATCGTTAGATACAAGATTATTGGCAGCCCACCCAGCTACAACTAAGTTTAAAGATTCTGTAGAACCACTTGTAAAAATTATTTCTGAACTAGTAGGAGCGCCAATAAATTGTGCAATCTTTTCTCGAGCAGACTCATACATGTCTGTGGCTTCTTCACTTAGAGTATGAATACCTCTGTGAACATTGGCATTATGTTGAGTATAAAAGTCCGTTAAAGCTGCAATTACAGCGGTAGGTTTTTGAGTAGTAGCTGCGTTGTCTAAATATGTTAACCTATTACTATTAACAGTTCGAAAAAGTATGGGGAAATCTTTTATATAAGGATTATTCTGATTCTGTTCCAAAATTAAGCTTTCTTAAAAGTTGTGACTCTAAAGTTAATCTAACTTCATCATCTATTATGGCAGAAAGTGCAGAACTTAAAAATCCCTGTACTACTAATTTTTGAGCATCTTCTTTGCTAAATCCGCGACTTTGTAAATAAAAAACTTGTGCAGCATCAACGGTACCAGTTGTAGAACCATGTGAAGCTTTAACATCGTCGGCTTCTATTTCTAAAATAGGATCTGCTTTGTTTTGAACGTTTTCTCCTACTACTAAAACAGCATCATCTAAGTAAGAAGATGTTTGCTGTGCAGATTTTTGAATAACAATTTTGCCTATATAAGTTGATTTAGAATTATCAAGAAGCACCCCTTTAACCAAAGTATTACACGACGTATGTACAACTTTGTGATTAGCTATAGTTGTTAAATTAATATCATCGTTAGCACCTGCTACATATAAACCAATAATGTCGGCTTTTACATTGGGGGTATCAAAATCAAGTTGTACTAAACAAGGTGTAGTACTACCTTCTAAATCTAAAACAAATTGAGTATCTTCTTTTACACTAATAATGGTATTTGCGGTTGGTTTTAAATACTCTACTTTCATAGTTACCCTACTGACCCTTCCATCTCTAATTCTATTAAACGATTAAGCTCTACAGCATATTCTAAGGGTAGCTCTTTAACAATAGGTTCTATAAATCCAGAAACAATTAGACCCATTGCTTCGGTTTCGGAAAGTCCTCTAGACATTAAATAAAACAATTTTTCTTCTCCAATTTTACTAACAGTGGCTTCATGTTCTATGTTTGCAGAGCTATTTCTAATATCCATGTGTGGAAAAGTATCGGTAGCAGAGTCACTGTCTAAAATTAAAGCATCACATTCTACGCGGGATTTTGCATTTACAGCGTGAGGTGCTACATGAACAAGGCCTCTGTAACTAGTGCGTCCACCCTGAGAGCTTATAGACTTAGAAATAATTGTTGAAGAAGTATTTGGAGCAAGATGTAGCATTTTTGCACCAGCATCTTGGTGTTGACCTTTACCGCCATAAGCTATGGATAAAACTTCGCCTCGAGCGTTTTCGCCTACTAGATAACAGCTTGGATACTTCATTGTAAGTCTGGAACCTAAATTACCGTCTACCCATTCCATTACTCCGTCTTTATCAACACGTGCACGTTTGGTAACAAGGTTGTAAACATCGTTAGACCAGTTTTGAATTGTGGTGTATCTAAAACGAGCACCTGGCTTTACAATAACTTCAACTACTGCGGAATGTAGTGAGTCACTAGAATAAACAGGCGCAGTACAACCTTCAACATAATGTGCAAAGCTTCCTTCATCAGCAATAATTAAAGTGCGTTCAAACTGACCCATGTTTTGGGCATTGATTCTAAAGTAAGCTTGCAGTGGGCGTTTTACATGAACTCCTTTTGGAATATAAACAAAAGACCCACCACTCCAAACAGCACTATTAAGTGCAGAATATTTGTTGTCAGCAGCAGGAATCACTTTTCCAAAATACTCCTCAAAAAATTCTGGATGTTTTTTTAAAGCTTCATCGGTCCCCATAAAAATTATGCCTTGATCTTCAAGTTCTTGCATTAAGGATCCATAAATTACTTCTGAATCAAACTGTGCTTTTACACCAGCTAAATGCTGACGCTCAGCCTCGGGTATGCCTAGCCTTTCGAAGGTGTCTTTCATTTCTTGAGGAACATCATCCCAAGATCTTTTTTGGTCTTCAGTAGGTTTTAGATAATAATAAATGTCTTGATAGTCAATTTTAGACAAATCACCACCCCAACTTGGAACAGGCTTAGACTCAAATATTTCTAAAGCTTTAAGTCTAAAATCAAGCATCCATTGAGGTTCGTTTTTCATAGAGCTAATCTTTTTTACAACATCGGCATTAAGTCCCTTTTGGGCTTTAAAAACATAATTTTCGTCAACATGAAAACCATATTTAGATTTATAGTCAGAATTTACATTAACAGAAGGACGCTCTATTTGTTTGTCTTGCATTTGGTTTTTACCCATATTTTATTTATTCACCAAAAGGTGCAAATCCTTTTTCTTCTAATTCGTGGGCAAGTTCTTTGCCACCAGAGTTTGTAATTACACCATGTTGCATTACATGTACGCTGTCAGCTTGAATATATTTTAATATACGAGTGTAGTGAGTAATTAAAAGCACACTCATATTATTTTTCTCTTTAAGGTAATTTACAACTTTACCTACAACTTTAAGTGCATCTACATCAAGACCAGAATCAGTTTCGTCCAAAATAGCTAAACTTGGTTCTAAAATCAGCATCTGGAGCATTTCCATTCTCTTTTTTTCACCGCCCGAAAATCCTTCATTTAAATAACGATGCATAAAAGCAGGATCCATATCTAAAAGTTCCATTTTTTCTGTTAAAAGTGTACGAAACTTTACAGGAGTCAACTTTTCGTCATGCTTTTTGTTATAAATAAGTCGTAAAAAGTTAGAAATAGTAACACCAGATACTTCGCTAGGGTATTGAAACGACAAAAACACTCCCGTTAAGGCACGTTCGTCAGGCTCCATGTCTAATAAATCCTCACCATTAAACTCTACTTGCCCTGATACAACATTGTACATAGGATGCCCCATTAACGCTTGAGCTAGGGTAGACTTACCAGAACCATTAGGTCCCATTAAAACAGTTACTTGGTTGGAAGGTGCAGTTAAATTAACACCCTTTAAAATTTCTTTATCTTCTATTGATACTTTTAAATCTTTAATTTCTAACATTTTTAGTTTTCTATTTGTAAATTTACATTTTTTAAAACGCAAGGCTTTGCGTAAGTAGGGCATAGGGAGCTTACACTGTAATACACTTCTTTACCACGTTTTGTAGAAGTTATTAAACCGCTATCCCGCATATCTTTTAAGTGATGAGATACAGTCGGCTGAGTTAAACCCACATGCTTAACAAGTTGAGAAACCGATTGCTCACCCACTGAACTAAGATATGTATACAACGACATTCTGGATTCTACACCCAGAGATTTAAAGCATATTGTACATTGGCATGTTTTAGCGGTATTTAAGCTTAACATCGTATAGATGATAATCTATATGTCTTAATATGTAAAGGATTGCGTGAGTTACGAATTAACAGTTTCGGGAAAATTTAATTGATTTACAATTTGATTAATAGCATCTGTTAGCTTTATATTAGTTTTTACAAAATACTTAACAACTCCCAAATGCAAATAATTGTAAATAGCCTCATCACCTGCGGTGTTAGTTACAAGATAAATAGGAATAGAAGCAAACGCAGGATCCTGTTTTACTTGCTCTACAAGTTCTAAACCTGTAGAACCTACTAAATAATGATCCAACCAAATCACATCAATATTAGAAACTTTTTTTAAAATGTCTAATGCCTCAGTGGCCGTACGCGCGGTATAAACACCAA
>JAGQNX010000119.1 GCA_020427865.1 candidate division WWE3 bacterium | reverse complement strand
CAATGTCAACTATTCTTTTTAAAAAAGCATACAAATCCATAGAGTTAATAAGCTTGCGTTTCTAAGTATACCCTATTTATTACCTGATTCATATTTTTTAAAAACTCACGTTTACTAAACTTACTTGCGTGGGCTTTACAGGCACTTGGAACATAGTAACGAGGTTCAAAGTTCTTTATTGCTAGTAAAACACTTTCTATAGTTTGTTCTCCAAAATACTTACCTGTATGATCATTTCTAACAGTTTCTAGTGAACCTCCATAGCCATATGCAATGACAGGTTTACCTACAGCCTGAGCTTCTAAAGGAACGATACCAAAATCTTCGTATTGTGTTTGAATAAGTGCGGAACAATTTGCCAAAGCTTCCCATTTTTCTGGGTCAGTAACTCTTCCTAAAAATTCTATAGTGCTTCCGGAAATACTTTTTAAATATTCGCTATGAGTACCAACACCTATTATCTTTAGAGGAACATTAAGTCTATTGCAAGCTTTAATAGCTATCTCTATACGTTTCCAAGGCTCTAAGCGACTAATTAATAACAAATACTTGTTATCGCGTATTTTTAAGCCTTCAGGAGGTGCTTCAACAAATGGATATACTATTATAGAGTTTCTATTATAATATTTGTGTATTCTATTTTGAGGAGTTTTAGAATTAGCGACAAAATAATCTACACGATGTGCAGCAGTGTAATCCCATAATCTTAATCTACTTAAAAAAATATCTAAATAAGGTTTAAGTCTTTTAAACCATTTGTAGTTCTGATAAGAAACAAAATATCCATGACCTTCCCATAACATTCTCCCAGGAGTGTTCATATAACAAATGTGTTTAGTAGAGGGCTTTGTAATAACACCGTGAGCGAACCTTGCCGAGATTGAAACTACTACATCATAGTCGGTTAAATCAAAACTTTCATAGGCTAGCGTATGAAGCATTAATGCAGCATATATCTTGTTTAACTTATCCTTAAAGGGAAGCCTCTGCATAAAGGAGGTTACTAATTTTATGTTTTGGCTTTTAAAGTACGACATCCAATAAGGAGTAGCAAATGCAGCATAAACAGGGGCATCGGGATATTGGGAACTTAATGCTATAAGTAAATTCTCTGCACCACCATGTTGACTTAAATCGTCAAATATTATTGCAAGTTTCATAAACTTTTAAGGGAGTTGGATATAGTTCTAGCACTTTTATCCCAAGAATATTGAGATAGATGTTGCAAAACTTCGTCTTTAGGAGGCTTAACAGGATTTGATATAAAATCACGCAATACAGTTTCTATCTCTGCAGAAGAGTGAGCATCAAAATAATGAGCAAACGATCCACCTACTTCGGGTAAACTTGTTGCATTAGAAGATAGTACAGGAGTTTCACATGCAAGTGCCTCTAATATAAATATTCCGAAACCTTCATATAATGAAGGGGCTACATAGGCTAAACTACCTGTATAAATCGCAGGCAAGTCGGCGTCAGCTATAAAACCTGTAAATATGACATTTGGAATATTATGTTGCTCTACGTATTCTTTTAGCTTTGTATGAAAAACAGTGGTTTTACCTCCAAGTACCAAATGAATATCAGGATACTCCTGAACAACCTTAGAAAAAGCCAATAATAAGTTAGGTAAATTTTTATGAGGATAAGCATTACCTACATTAAAAAAATAAGGTGGCTTAATATTATATTTGGATAACACTGGTATAACATCTTTACTAGGGACTTTCTTAAATTCATCAGCTATTGAATTTGGAGTATAAACAACGCGCTCGCTAGAAATCTTAAATGTACGTATATAGGAGTCACGTTCATAATTGCTTACTACAAAAACCTTTTTTGATCTATACATGGCAGATAAAACTGTAATTAAAAAGGCTAATAATTTAAAGGCATATATATAAATAGGCAAAGTAGTTGCACGTCCTGTTACAACACGTAACATTGTTAAATCATGCACAGTAACCACAAAAGGTCTAAAATAGAGTATAGGGTGATTAGTTTGTGGGAAAAAAACCACATCAAGCTTATAGCTATATAACTTAATTAAGAAACTGATTTGTTCCGAAAAGGTATACCAAGGGTAATCAGCAAGTACGATTTGTACATTTGGGGTATCTTTTAACCTATTTAGTAGGGCATCATCAGATTCAATAGTTTTAGATGTTAAAAACAATATAAAAGTATCGTTTGTGTTTAAAGCAACTAATCTTTGCGTTATTTCCATGCAATATCTACCTATACCAGTTTCTTGCCACATGCGACAATCTATACCTATCAACATGTAATGATTATATCAAAATGCTATTATTAAGGCGTGCTCTCTAGAATAATAAAGCAAGCTAAAACTAAATCCATATTTAACATTTCTATAGTAAGTATAGGTAATATTTTAAATGCAGGTTTTGGTGTTTTTTTCTTAATTGCTACAGCACAGGTATTAACTGTGGAAGATTTTGGAAAATATGCTCTACTTACAAGCCTTTTAGTAGCAAACTCTAAATTAATGGATTTTGGAACTAATTCTGCATACGTCACAAACAGCTTAAAATACAAAAACGATGTATTTACGAGTTTTATTGTATTAAGAGTATTACTTTTTATTGTATGTATACCAATTGCGGGAACACTTCTTTACTATTTCGGACTTGCAACTCCTTTGATTATTTTTTCCTATATTGTTGGCCTGGTTGCCTATGCCATAAATTACACACTATTTGCAATCTTTCAGAAACAACAAAATTACTATAATACGTTTTTAATAAATACAGTCCCAGGCATTTTTAAAGCCACTTTTGGGTTAGTCATAGTGCTAAAACTACTACACGTGACATTCGAACAAGCATTTATGATATTTTCCTTAACTATGTTAACGTCATCTGTGTTCTTATTTAATAAGTCTATAAAAGTTACATTTAACAAACCAACTATAAAGGAAATAGCGGATTTATTTAAAAAGGCTGTACCTGCGGGGGGAGCAATGTTAATAAATGTAAACTGGCAGGCAATATCCAATAGTGTATTAAAACTTACAACAACATTTACAGAAGTTGGTGTATTTTCTTTTGCTAATAAAATAGCCAATGTTTTTTCATTGATCGCACTTTCGATTTTTACGGTGCTGCTTCCTAAAAACACCTTAAGAACACAAAATAACGGCGAATATGATTATAAAGAAACTGTATTTATTGCGGGTGTATTACTTTTGCTTGCTGTAGGGGCTAGCATTGGTGCATCGATACTAGTGCAATTTGGTTTTGGAACAAAGTACGCAAGTTCGTTGGGAGCGTTATATATTCTAATATTTGCATACACATTTAATGCGATAAATACTTTTATTGAAAACTACTTTTTTGTGGAAGATAATACGAAACCACTAGTTTTTTTAGCATTACTAAACCTAGCTTTATTTTTAGCTTTTGTCCAAATGAACTTGTTAGAAAATAAAATATTAAGCGTTGCATTAGCACAGCTTATATCTAATTTAATCATAACAGTAATAGTTACAGGAATAGTAGCTAAAAAAGGGCTAAGATCTCTTATAAGTACTAGAAATTAGTATTTGATATACGATCCTGTAATGCCAAGATTTCATTATTAAGTGTATCAACTCTAAAATAGTCAGAGGCAGATACCGAAACATTATTACGCTCTTTTTTATCAAGATCACTAAGTAACTTTTCGAGTTCGGTTTGTTTTTGCTTTAATGTAATTTCATCTAATTCTTTTTTAGAGGGAAAACGTGCAAGCGCCCATTCGTTTATTTGTTCTTCTAAGTCTATAGGAGTATAACCAAGCTCCACAAGTTTACGAACCCTACTCTCTTTAGTAATAAACACATAAGAATCGGTATAATTTGCACTTTTTAAAGAGTCTTTCAATATACTAAAATCAACAACTCTAAAAGGACCGTTAGTATAAAACAATATTAAAGGGAGTTCTATTTGGTCTACATATACATTAGTATCCACACCAAATCTTGCGTCTTTTAACATCAATAGTTGTGCTTGAGCCTTTGTAAGATCAGGAACATAGGTCATAGATCTAACTAAATATAAATATACAAAACTACCAATAAATAGAACCCATAAAGATATAACCTTAAGCACTAAATAATTTTGTTTAAATATACGTATATTAAGTAATGCTAAATCTAAGGTCTTGCTTATAAAGTATCCAACAATTATTCCTAATACGGGATAAATAGGCATAATATACCAGGTGATTTTAGAAATAGAGCTAGAAAAAAATATAAAGATTGTTGTACTCCAAACTAATAAAAATAAATGATTAGAACTTACTTGAGGGGTAATATTTAGGCTTTTAAAATAAGCATTTAGTTTTTGTACAAGAAAGAACTTTGTAAATAGTTGAATCCAATATCTGTAAAAGGCTACAAAGAGTGTAAAAGGAAAAGCTCCCAAAAGAGCAACAAACCAAAGCCTCATAGAAACACGCATTACTACTAAGTACCAAAGTAAAGGACGTCCTTTATCTTCTATACCATTAGTTGCACGATCTATAACGTGGTACAAAATGTAGCTATCATAAAAACTGTTACCAAATAAATACAGCATGTATAAATGCCAACTTAGACCAGTTACAAAAAAACCACCAAAAAACGTAATGTAAGATTTAAGTTTATTTATAGTAAAGAGGTGCTTATAGTTTATTAACTCCAATACCATAATAGGTAATAAAGTAACCAAACCTGCAACACCTTTAATCATTACAGCTAACCCTAAAGACAAACCTGTAGCTAACCAATATAACATAGTTTTATTTGCTGAATTTAGAGTATGCCAATAAAAATATAAAGTTAAAGTTATAAAAAATGTTAAGGAAACATCAAACATTCCTATACGAGAATAGTATAGGAAACTTATATTCGTTAGCAGTGTTAAAGCAGCAAGTATTCCTATAGTGCGGCTAAACAGTTTTTTTCCGAATACATAGGTTAATAAAATAGTAGAAATTCCAAAAACAGCAGATGGTAACTTCACGGCTAAATGCGAAACTCCCACAATATTCATTAAAAGAGCACTTATCCACATATACAACGGAGGCTTTTCAAACCAATGAACTGTAGTATCCCGTATCCAATGCATATTTATAAAGTCACCTGTTAGATACATTGTTTTAGAAATTTGAGCATAAATAGCTTCATCCCATGGAATAAGATGATTAGTAGACAGTCCAGTTAAAATCAAACCGCCAGCTAATACTAATAGTAATAACAAATCAAATTTTGAGGTGCTCTGTGCTGTAAAAAATTTAATCATCTGGCTAAACGAAAATTCTTTAAAATTAACATTTAAAATCCCAACTGTATAAGTTAAATATAATACTAAGATAAACCAAAAAAACTCGGAATTATATGAGTAAAATACTCCGGCAACATACCATCCAAATACTGCAGCACCCATAGATGCTGCAAGCATGTAGTCTTTAAATTTTTGTAATTTCAATGCGGCATATAAATGAGTTAATAACTGAAACAGTACAAAAGATAACAACACTACGAAACCAAAAGTTCCAGTTTCAGACAATGATTCTCCCCAAATAGAGTGCGCAGGTACTCTGGTATTTAACGCAGCAGGATCTCTACCAAATAAAGTTGGGGCAACAGATGTTTTACTAAAGTGTTCAAAAAAGCTTCCATAACCACCACCAAATACAGGATATGTTTCATAAACTTCTAAAGCACCGTTTATAAGAAGTAAATGCGAATCAAAGGAATCGATACGATAGTGAAAATAGTCTTTTATACGCTTGCGAAAGGGGCTAGTTTTATCTTGGTACTCTAGTACAAAAGGTACACTAAGTAAGATAAAACAAAATAGCATAGCAAGTACGCCACGAATACCAAACCATCTAAATAGTAATACAACAATAAAAAATATAAAAGCAAAAGCAGCTATGATCCAAGATGTGCGAGAGTTTGTTAAAAGCAACATACCCACAACAGGAAGCATAACAACGACAGCAATTACTTTATACTTTAATTTGTCAGCTACAAGAGTCATTACCGCCACAACTGGAAGCAGTGAAGCTAGAAAACCTCCAAAATGATTTACGTCCCAAAATAGGGAACCTATACGTGCTATCTTTCCAGGAATTGTCCAAAAGGCACCTATGACAATGCCATATTTGTAATTTAAAAATAATTGCAGATATCCAAAAAGAGAAAGTATGAAAGCACAAAATATATAAAACATAATATAGTTTTTAACCTCCTGAGGATTTTTACTAAAAGTCTTATAAAAATAGAGGCTAAAGATACAAACCACAGACAAAAATCCAAAACGAACAAGTGATACAGATATATTTTTGGTAAATGGAAGAGAAACTAAAGCAGATACCCAAATTAGAATAAACAAAACGGTATAAGGATCTGCCAATAATGATTTTAAATTGAGAACAGCATACTTGTACAAATTACCTTCCCGATATTCCATAAATAGCTTGTAAAAGACTTTAGATAACAATGTAAATGCGAACGCGGCTATTAAAAGACGAATTGGAAGTATATCCCAACGATATACACTAAACATTTCTTTATGTACTAATAAAGACAGTCCAAGTAACGCATATAAAGCATACTTAATATTTTTGCACACCAAATATACAGAAATTAGCAAAAATAACGGAATAATTAAAAGTTCTATATTAAACATGTATTAAATATTATAACCTACACGAAGCACTATCCTAGAAGTTTTTTATAAACTTCTAAAGTCTGATTTGCTGCGTTTTCCCACGTATACGAAGAAATCAGCTCCTTTTGTATTTGTGGTTTGGGGGCATTATAAGCTTTTAGTATGGCTGCTGAAATTGAACTTACATCTGCGGGATTACAATAATAAGCTAAGTCACCTAAATATTCACGAGCTTGCTCCCCAGTAGCAACAGCATTAGCCCCACAAATTACTGCATCTAAACTAGTAAGTCCTGTGGATTCGAACCAACTTGCAGAAACACCAACACTTGCATAGTGTATATATTCGGGAATATCTACATAGGGTACTTGGCCTAAATAGGTAATCCATGAATGTTGCTCAACTAATCTTAAAAAACATCTAACATATGTCTGATGTTTTTGCTCACTTAAAACGCCAACAAACACTAAGTTAAAATCTATATTTGTAGACTTGCGTAAATTCTCTACAGCCTCAATAATAGCTAGTTGATTTTTACGGGCTTCTACTCTACCCACGCATAACAAATAATCTTTTATTTTAAGCGTAGGATGCAAATCTGAATTAGGGGCTTTAAAGTTTAAAAAATGAGAAGCTACCCCATTTTGCACCTTTTCCCATTTAAACTCTACACCATAGCTTTCCTTTAACAAGGCTACTTCTATATTGGTCTGAACTAAAACATAATCAGCGAGTTGTAGTGCAGTTCGCTGCATGTTGTGCAAACCCATAAAAACACTTACTAAAGTTGGATAGATTTTTGGGAAGAAATAAATAGATTTAAAAAGGTTTTTTAATGTATCACGTTGCGATTGCTTCCATAATAACTTACCAGATATTTTACGATAAATTCCATAAGTAGATCGTTTATCAAAAAGTTCTACTTCTTTTATAGAATGATGTATAGGTGATAACACCAAAGGTTTATTATACTTTTTAGACTTTTTAGCGTACAAATAACTTTCAGGCGTCCAGTCTAATTGAAAAACATGTATGAGGTCATAAGGTGAGTAGTCAGTAGTAAGAGATGTACTTATATCTACATCTACGCCTAATTTTCTCAACTCCGATGCGGTATTTTCTATTTGAATTTTATCACCACCACCTAAAACATTAAGATCTACACGACCCTGAAACAACACTTTCATATGCTTATTTTAGCAGTTTAGTATATAAATTTTCATAATTATTAAGAAAAATCTCAGGTGTATAGTGTCTAAGCACATGCTCTGTAGCAGACTTAACTTGCTTTTGTAAGTGTACGGAATCTTTTAATGAATAAAGTTTGCCCATCTGTACTGCAAAATCATTAAAATCCCCAACCTTAGCAAAGTAGACTAAGTCACCAGAAACTTCTTGCAATACATCAAGGTCAGAGGAAATAACCGGAACACCGCATGCCATTGCTTCTATTAACACAAGTCCAAATCCCTCAGCACGGCTAGTAAAAACAAAGCTATCGAATGTCGCGTAAAATTTTATAGCGTCATCGTCAGAAAATACACCTGTAAAAATAATTTTATCTGACACATTTAAACTAGCAGCAAGAGCTTTTAATGAATTTTCTAAAATTCCACCACCTGCAATAAACAATTTAGAATCTGTTGGAATTAACTTTGTTTCTAATGCTCGGGCAAAAGATTTTATTAGAACGTCGTGTGCTTTTTCAACTGTGAGCCTAGATACGTTTCCAAGAACATAGGAATTGGTATCTATGTTATAACGTGTACGAACTTCTGTGTTGTAACTTGATTTCTGTAAAGATGTGAGCTTTAAATACTTAGGGCTTACAGAATTAGGAATTACAATTAATTTTTGCTTATAAATACCCTCTTTTAACTTAACATGAAGTCGCGTTTCTGTAAGAGCTATTTCCTTACCTGTAAGTGAATTTACAAATACACGTTGAAAAAATAAGTTAAGTAATTTTTTTATCTTGGATACTTTCCATTCTGAAATTGGAGTATGCGTATTGGTTACTCGTGCTTTAACCCCTGCCAAAAATGAAGCAATTAAAGCATTAACAACACATTTAATTTCGTGAGCATGTACAACATTAATATTATTAGCTTTTATAAATTTATATAAGAACTTAATATACTGTATGTCTATATCTTGTTTTATTAAGCAATTTTGTACAACGCAGCCTGCTTTCTCAAATTGTGAAACTAAATCTCCTTGTGGGCAAACTACATAAACACTATGTCCTCTTTCAACCATACCAGATGCCAAGTCTAATGTGTGAAATTCCATTCCACCACGCTGTGACGAGTTTAATGCATAAAGTATTTTCATTTGTTACCTAAAAACTTTCTAATTAAATCTAACATTGTAGACACTTTATTTTCCCATGTATTTTTACTTGCAACTTGTATACGTTTCTCTATAGAATCAACAGTCTGTGACTGTAAGGCATTTTGTATATTGGCACTAAACTCGGGATTACTTTTAGAAATAAAACAAATATCTTTAAAAGGATAATAAGCAGGCATATCTGTAACTACAACAGGTAAGCCTACAGCTAGGGCATCATGAAATTTAACCGGAAAACATCCAATTACAGTATAGTCATTTAATACGTATGGAATCATAAAGGCATCAAAACCTGCAAAATAGTCTTGAATTGACGAATAATTACGCGATCCCAAATAATGCACGTTTTTACATTTAGCTATTTCAAGGGAAGAAAAATCGGCATCAGTATCTTTTAGTGCCATAGGGCCAATCAAAACAAAATTAACATTTGGATTATTTTTGGCAACATAAAGCATTAGATCATAATCAAATTTGTAACCATCTAAAGCCCCCGTAAAACCCACACGTGGACGTGGGATGCTTTTTAAATCATCTGGGAGAATCGCGTCATTTTTAGACTTAAATACATTAGAGACAGCATTGAATTTAGTAAAGGCACCAACGTTAGGTGTAAAGAATATGTTTTTGTTATAACGATCTAATTTTTTTATTAGACCAGGCGCACTTACAAAAATTAAATCAGCTTTTTTAGATAAATATTCTTCTTGTTTTTGGGTTAAGTGTTTATTTGCTGCAGCACTATAAAAGGCATCGTTTTCGGGAAATGCAGTGTAGTTATCTACACAATCATAAACAAGCAAATCGTGATTAATGGTATCTATATATGTTTTTATATGTGGAATCTGTACATGATACGCCCAAAGTACCGTTTTTATATTAGGGTCCAATTTTGTTTTTGCTAAACTTTTTATACGTCTTGCATGAAGTTTAGAAGTTATGCTTGTTATAGGAAGTACATTTAGGGGAGTATAAACAATAGCACCTTCACTAGTAATTAAATATTGCTTTATAACTCTTGATATACTCCATAAACCACGTTTTATTTGTGTAAAAAACACATTACCTACGTTAATCGGAGGATCAACAAACAATACATTATGCCCTTGTTGGGCAAGTCTAGTCATTACGTGACGTTTATTTGTCCAATTGGGAAAATCCCAAAGCTGATTAGATAAACAAATAATATTATATTTTTCTTTTGTATTCATAAATTGCTTGGGGCACACTTAGGGCAAGCTTGTACTAAGTAACCAAACTTTACTAAAATCCTTCTTATATTAAACATCAGTTCGGAATCCTTTATAGACCATAACCACGAAGTGTCTACAAAACCGCCATCGTACGCGGCATGCCAAACACCATCAAAGAACAAAATACCCATAATTTGAAACATTACGGATATAGTTAATAATACATAAAACACTCTTTTATATCTAGAAAAACTAGGACTCTGTATAAAGGGAACCATACAAAGAACTATAAAAGGTATAACATCAGAGGCCATACGGTATCCAAAAGAATAACCACCATACCAATGTTTCCACCTACTTAATATAAGCGTATGCGTAAATACTATAGAACCAAAAACCAAATATTCTAATGAGTTTTTTAATCCAGCTTTTTTAATTTGTAGGTACAATCCAATAATAGAAAATATTAGAACTGGAGAATAAATTAAAATACCTTTACTTGGAGAAATCCACATTCCAATAAAACCTTCAGGAAATCTGCCCAACCAACTTACAAAAAACTGCTCAGCATAACCTTGGTTCTTTACTCCCAAATAAAAAACATTGCTATACCAGTAAAAAAATAAGAAAGGCACTAAGTGAAAAATAAGGTATATAAGAAGATATTTAATATTCTTCTTTAAATAAGGAAAAAATGCAGATTCTATTACTAAAGGAACTAAAGATTTAGGCTCCAATAAAAACAAGCGGTATACATAAATAAGAGCACAATACACTGCAATTAAAATAGCTGTAGGCCTTGCTAAAACCATAAAACCAAGCAATAGACTTGCCAAAGCGGTAGAAACACTCCTACCCTTTTTTTCTGTGGCGTAATAAGTTAAATATAGCCCCGCAAGCGAAAGTAGTTCAACAGTGCCATGCTGCCATAGTGCTTGAGACAGCATTGCATAATTTACAGTAGCAAATAAATAAACAAAAGTGACAAGTAAACTTTCATACAATGTGGTTTTAAGATATTTAGAACAGAGTGCAAATAATATTCCACCAGATATAGCTACCAACAATGCCGCGGCAGCATGTGAGATTAGTATTAAATTTTCCCAAGTAGGTGGAACACTAAATAACACAGGCAAAAAGTAGACGGGCAGCGTCAGTAAGGGTGTTATCAATGTAAAGGCACTTAAGTAATGAAATACACTACTACCTTCGGCTAAATCAGTAACTTCAACTTTGGTTAGGTAAAAAGGAGTAAGACCACGGGTATATTTTTTATCATCTGGGTGGGGATATTTAGTAATAAGAACATTGTAATGCTTATCCAGATATAAAGTTTTGTCTTGTAAAATAGCATAGGGTAAAAACATTGCAGGAAGAGTATC
>JAGQNX010000010.1 GCA_020427865.1 candidate division WWE3 bacterium | reverse complement strand
ACCTGCACCAAACATTAGTACAGCGCCAAAATTAGGGTCTTTTTTTACACCTATTATAAGTTCTAGCCCGTCTTCGACTTGTTTTTGAATAACAACCTCAATTAAATTATCACCAGTACTATCTATTAACTTACGTTTAGACCCTAGTATTGCTTCATACCCATAAGCTAACTCTTTAGTGGATCTTATGTTAGTTATAACTCCACCTACGTCAGATTTATGTAATAAACCTTCGCTACTTAATTTTAAAACAACAGGCCATCCATGGTTTGCTACAAAATCCACAGCATGTTGCGAATTTTCTACAACTTTTATTGGAGGAGTAAATAAATCAATTGAAGACAAAAGTAACGAAGACTCCACACTAGTTAGTGCAGGTGCTTGCCTAGACATAGCCTGTTCTAAAATACTAGTAGCGGTATCAAAGTTTATTTTAGGTTTAGACACAAAAATAGAAGTGACCTGTTCGTTTAGTAAATTGTCACGCATTGTATTTGCACGTAATGCCCAATTAGAAAGCTGTGCCAAACAGTTAACAGCTCTACCAGGGTAACTAAAAGAGGGTACTTTGTATTGATCTAAAAGTTTTATGGCATGTTCTACCTGAGCCCCACCAACAAATGCACAAAAGATTGGTTTTTTATAATGATGTGCAAGGTTTCCTATAAGTTGAGCAGTTTGTTCTGCTTGAGTCATAACTTGAGGAGTAAGTATTAAAATTACACTATCTACAGCAGAATCTTCTAAAACAGAGGTAAGAGCAATTTTATACCGATCAGCTAAGGCATCCCCAAGTACATCTACTGGATTTAATATGCTAGCAGCACGTGGGAGCTGCGTAGTTAAAAGCTTTTTAGTATCATCACTTAGGTCCACTAGATTTAGTCCGTTTTCGGCAACAAAGTCCGAAGTTATAACCGCAGGTCCTCCTGCATTACTTATAATTGCTACATTGTTTCCACTAGGAACATACGACCAAGAAAAAGCTTTAGAGTAATCAAACATGTCTTCCATACCTTGACACCTAATAACATTAGCTGTGCTTAGCGCAGTTTCTAAAACATTGTCTTCGCCTGCTAAAGCTCCTGTATGAGATTGCATAGCTTTTTTGCTTTGCTCTGTTTTACCCGGTTTTAAAATAAATACAGGATTAAATGGAGTAATACGTGAAACAAGCTTTACAAACTCTTGGCCATTTACAATAGACTCTAAATACATGCCAATTGGAGATAATTTAGAAGGTAACTTGGCAGATTCAAAAAAATCTTGAGAATACTGCATATAAAATTTAGACAACCAATACTCCAAAATATTATTTTCTGAAAGCACTGTTTTATTACCTAGGGTTATAAATTGGTTAAATCCTAAATCACATTCTGCTGCCCAATCAAAAAAGCTAGAAGCAATAGCACCTGATTGCGAAATAAAATTTAGGGGTCCTTGAGGAGCATTTACTTTACCAAAAGTAGCATTTAAATTATGCGAATTATTAACAAATCCCAAACAATTAGGGCCAAGTATATTTAAATCATAGAGTTTTGCAGATTCTAAAAGTTGTTTTTCTAACAATACGCCTTCGGGTCCAATTTCTTTGTATCCCGCCGAAAATATTACAATGTTGCGTATATTCTTTTCGGAAAGTTCTTCTAAAAGTTTATTAACCCCTGTGGAGGGAATTGCAACTACAGCCAAATCAGGAGTACCTGGTAAGCTTGCAATATTGGAGTAACATTTTAAATCTAAGATGGTTTGCGTAGATGGATTAACAGGGTACAAAGCCCCTTTGTACCCCGAATCCAAAATGTTTCTTAATACAATATTACCAACTTTTTGAGTATTTGAAGATGCACCAACTACAGTAATAGAACTAGGATAAAACAACTTATCTAAAACATTATTTTGGTGGGCAGGATTTGGTAACATCTGCAACAATTTTAGGTTATTGCAGAAGAAAGTGTCAACGAGTGTTACTTAGCGTCGTCACTGTCGTCATCTGTAGAATCTGTGGATTCGTCAGGTTTACAACCACCTGGGCAAGAGGTACTACCACAATCAGGACATGCGGTTGGAGCATTATCTGCACAATCGCAATCATCAACACCACGTAATATACACATAAAAATACCTTTCTAACTTTATACTAAGCACATTGTAACAAATAGGTAACTCCAAAAAGTTAGTCGTTGTCTACAACAACTTTTTCCAATTCGGTATTAGCAGACTCCTCTTCCTCAGCATCGTCGTCTTCGTCAGGATCTTCAAATCTCAAGTCAAACTCG
>JAGQNX010000118.1 GCA_020427865.1 candidate division WWE3 bacterium | reverse complement strand
AGCATTTGCACTAATATTATTCTTTGATAAAATGTTCCCACATGCACAGATCCAGCAAACACTGGGGAGCATAGGGAAGAAAGCTTTTAAAGTTAGTAGAACCCTACGGGCAAGCCCGTTATAGCTTAAATTAAGACCCGATTTTTAGGGTGAAGTAAGGTGGCACCGCGCTAGCCATTTTTTTGCAAGCGTCCTTACAATATCAGTATTAATTTTGATATTTGTAGGACCGTTTAAATTTTACTTTCTTTCAAATATCAGAAAAGGTGTAAATATGTCTCGAACATATATAAAAGATGCTTCTGGCCAAGTTGGGCAAAGCATTACAATAAAAGGGTTTGTACATACCCTTCGTCGCCAAGGCGGCATTTCGTTTTTAATTGTGCGTGATGTTAGCGGCATGCTTCAATGTGTGGTGTTAAAAGCTAATGAGACCGCATTTGCTACTGCTGCAGATTTAAGCCATGAATCTGTTGTAGCAGTAACAGGTAAGGTAAAAGCAGAAGCACAGGCTCCTGGAGGTTATGAGCTTGAAGTAGAAACTATAGAAGTCTTGTCTACTGCTGATCCAGAACTTCCTATTCCTGTTGTGGCCGAAAAAGGTGGTGGTGACTCTAATCAAAACGCTAGGTTTGACCACAGATGGATTGATTTACGTCTTCCAGAGAAACGCAATATATTTAAAGTGTGGACTCAACTAGAACGTGGGTTTAGACAGTATTGGCTAGAAAACAACTTTATTCAGGTTTATACCCCTGCTATTTTAGGTGCTCCAAGCGAGTCTGGTGCCGAAGTATTTACAGTAAAATACTTTGACCGTGAGGCTTATTTAGCTCAATCACCGCAATTCTATAAGCAAATGGCATTGGCATCTGGTTTTGATAGAGTGTTTATGGTTGGACCCGTTTTTAGAGCCGAACCAAGCTTTACAACAAGGCACATGACCGAATTTACAGGTTGGGACTTTGAAATGGCTTATATTGATTCTCATCACGATGTTATGGCTACCGAAGAGCAATTGTTGATTTCTGGTTTTAAGAGTTTAGAAGCAAATATAGACCCCGAAGTTTTAGGTAGTGAGTTTAAGGTTCCTAATGCACCTTTTCCAAAACTAACAATGGCTGAGGCCAAAGAGCGTTTGGCAAAAGCTGGAGTTCCTAGTGAAAAAGCAGGAGACCTTAGTCCTCAAGAAGAGCGTGAAATATCTAAAATTATTGAAGAAGAAACAGGCTCTCAGTTTGTTTGGATAACAGATTATCCAATAGATGTAAGACCTTTTTATCACATGCGTCATGCTGACAATCCTGGATTAACCAAAAGTTTTGACTTGTTATTTAAAGGTATAGAAATTACCACGGGTGCTCAACGAGAACATCGTCACGATATATTGCTAAAACAGGCTCAAGAAAAAGGTATGGATCTTGAACTGCTTAAATTTTATACAGATTTCTTTAAATATGGATGTCCTCCACATGGTGGTGTAGGTATGGGACCCAACCGAATAATTATGCAGTTGCTTGGTTTGCCTACTGTTAAAGAATCTGCGTTTTTGCCTAGAGACGTAAAAAGAATTAACCCGTAACCTTTTGATTTTAGTAGGGGGTAGTTTTACCCCCTACTAGATGACTATCTTACCTAGCAATTAAATCTGGAAAATCTTATCTATAATGTATTATGATTTTTGGGATATTGAAGATAACATTTCTTTGTAACTCCCTATGAGCTACAGTTTACCTTCATATCTCTTATGTGTAATAGATATGAAAGGGATTAATACAAATGCAATTGTACATATTAATGCAATGGCTCTGTATTGAAACCCTATCGCCATTCCAATAGCTCCTGCAAACCAAATGCTTGCTGCAGTAGTTAAGTTTCTTATACTCTCGTTTTGTTTTAGTATTAATCCTGCGCCCAAAAACCCTATTCCTGTTACTATTTGTGCTGCGATTCTTGATTGAGATGCTGGGTCTACTCTTGTAGATAAGTAAGTAAAAAGCATTGACCCTGTTATTACAAAAGCATATGTGGCGATTCCTGCATCTTTTCCACGGTATTCTCTTTCCAAACCAATTATGACTCCTGCTAAGATGCTTAATAAAAGGTCCATAAAAAAGAAAAGTTCTTGTTCACTAAAAACATACGTTGTAATTAAATTCAATAAATCTTGCATGTAAAAATTGTAATACAGCTCTATATTTTGGTAAATGTTATCCTACAAAATCTTTATAATTGTATGTATTTTTACGCTATACTTAGCCAATGGTAGAAACTAGTTTCACAACCCAAGTTTTAAATGCAGTAAACGCCGTACCTTACGGACAGGTAGCCAGTTATGGCCAAATAGCCTTAATGGTTGGAATGCCTAGAGCTGCACGTCAGGTAGGTTGGGTACTTAACCGCTTAGAGGATTCTGCTGTAGATGGTAGTTCTAATCATCCATGGTGGCGTATTGTTAATAATACTGGTCGTATAAGTATAAAAGGTACTAAAGTGCTAACACAATTAACCCAAAAAGAATTATTAGAAAAAGAGGGCATAGAAGTTTCCGACGACTTAACTTTTGACATAGAACGTTATCGCTATCGACCCCAAATAGCTAAATTAGAAGAATTTGAACTTACTCCCGAATATATAGAAAAGTTTATTCAAAAGTACTTAGATTAACCGTTTTGAATCTTGGCAGCTTCTTCAACATTTTCCAGCAGCATTGCAATAGTTAAGGGTCCTATACCGCCAGGTACTGGTGATATTGCATACACCTTGTTTTTTACCTCTTCATAATCTACATCTCCAACTGTTTTATTGTTTAGTTTTGTTATACCTACATCTAAAACTATTGCACCTTCTTTTACCATCTGCTTTCCTATTAAATGTGCAACCCCTGTTCCCGAAACCAAAATATCAGCTACGTTAGTGTGTTGTATTAGATTATGTGTGTGTTTATTACAAATCGTCACTGTACAGCCTTCTTTTAGCAGCATTCCGCTTAAAGGCAGCCCTACCAAATTCGAATCATTTACAATTGTTACATGTTTTGATGTTAAATCTATATCTAAAGATTTAAGCATATACATACACGCTTTTGCCGTAGCAGAAATATGTGTTGGTTTTAAACTTCCTTTTATTATTGTTCTGCCTAAGTTTATTGAGTTTAATCCGTCTACATCTTTTTCAAGGGCAATGTTCTCTATAAGTAGTGTGTAGTCTAGATGCGGTGGTAATGGCAGTTGTACTAATATGCCATGTACATTGGAATTATTGTTTAAGATTTTTATTAAATTTTGCAACTCTTTTTGTGTTACGTTATTTGGTAAAGTTTTTACCTCGCAGTTAATCCCTAGTTCTATAGCCTTTTTTTGCTTGTTTTTAACATATATTTTAGAAGCAGCATCTTCTCCTACAAGTACAACAACAAGGTTTGGTGTCTTATTTAGTGATGCTATTCTCTTGCGTAAATTTACATACAACTCTTCTGCGAGAGTTGTTCCATTAAGTTCTATCATAGATTATTTATGTGAGAGCATATGTTTCACTTTTTGGGTTAGGTCTTTTGCCTCAGGTTCTAATGCTTTTCCAAACGCTAAGCCTAGTGCAATTGCAAGAGTATATGTTATTCCACTAACAATAGCTGAGACAAAGCTTGTTGCTATTCCAAATGTGTCTAAAATAACTAAAACAAGTATAATTTTAGATGTTGGAACAAAAACATTTTTAATTTTTTCTCGAACTACATCATCAAATTCCCATGATTTAACATCTAATCTATCTATAGCTACTACTGCCCACTCTATTAGCTGTTTTCCTACAAGCCATATTACATATGCCGCAAGAAGTTTTGGAACAAACAGGGCTAATTGGTTAAAAAAGAGCTGGAACGGTGCTACAAATGTATCTGCAAAAGTCATAATTTCCTTTCAAACTATATATCTTGATTCTATGCCCGTTAAATACTATTGTCTAGTTTTCGAAGACAACTAGTTATATTTGGTAAGTCTTTTTATACGTTCCTCAACAGGAGGATGTGTAGCAAACAATTTAGACATTCCGCTAAATACTCCAAAAGGGTTAGCTATATAAAGGTTTGAAAATGCTGGATTAACATTTAGAGGCTCATTATGTGCCGATTCATGTATTTTTATTAATGCTGTAGATAATGTTCTACCTGTGTTTAGTGTTTCTGCTGCTGTTTCATCTGCCTCAAATTCTCGGTCTCTTGATATTGCCATTTGTACAATTAAAGCACCTATAGGTGCAAATAGTGCTAACACCACGCCTAGTATTCCTAAATCCTTATCGGTTCTTCCTTGTGTTCTAGCCATAACTGTTAATGTACTTGCAAGCACTGCTGCAATAGTACTAATTAAAATATCTCGATTTTTAATATGTCCTAATTCATGTGCGAGTACAGCTTTTAACTCTTCTTCATTTAAAACCGAGGTTATACCTCTAGTTACTGCAATTGCGGCATGTCGTGGGTTTCTTCCTGTTGCAAAAGCATTAGCTTGCATACTATCTATAATGTACACTCTTGGTTTTGGTAGTCCCATAGTGAGCGCTAATTCTTCCACTATGCGATGAATTTTAGGATTCTCTTCCTGTGTTAGTTCCTTTGCTCCAGATATTGCTAGTGCAATTTTATCGGAGAAAAAGTAACCCCCAACATTCATAACTATTGCAAACATAAATGCTAAATATGTTCCGTCTTGTCCGCCTAAAGTCCCACCTAAAAGTACTATAAATATGCTTAGTAAGCCTAGAAAAAGTGTTGTTTTTATATAGTCGTTCATATCCCAATTATAGCACTCTATTTGTTTGGGTGCTTGCATGTACTGCTTTGCATTATCTCAAATTAATGCATAATAAATATAGTAACTTATTTATATCACTGCCTTGAAATACATACATACCCTAAGATCAAATAATGGTACAGCTTGGGTTTTACTTGTTGTGTCTATAGTTATTATTGGTTTAGTTACTACTTTGCTCATATATTTTAAAGGCGATATTTTTTCTTCCTCCGAATCTGTTACTGCTATTCCTATTAAAATTGGGGTATCTAAAACGCCATTGTCGGCACCCTTTTATGTTGCACAAGCTCGTGATATTTTTGT
>JAGQNX010000117.1 GCA_020427865.1 candidate division WWE3 bacterium | reverse complement strand
AACTTAAAGTTCCTGCCATAATTTTAGATGTTGATCCAAAATATTTAATCTCTAAGAACGTTACATTAGACGGAGATAAAGGTATATTATATATAGTTAATGAGCTGTAAAGCATATTCTAACTGCCCATGTCGATATTTTTAGAAATTAGCTTAGTATTAGTTTTAGCCACAGTTGTTGCGGGCATTATGCGCTTGTTTAAACAACCCCTAATAATGGGGCATATACTTACAGGCATAATTGCTGGAACTGTATTGTTTGCTCAAACCCATTCTAAAGAAACTATAGAAATATTTTCTGAATTTGGAGTTGCGACTCTTTTATTTATTGTAGGGTTGCATCTTAGTCCTAAAGTAGCTCGAGAAGTAGGTAAAGTATCTGCATTAGTTGGCGTTGGGCAAGTATTATTTACTTCTTCTATTGGATATTTTGCGTCACTTGCACTGGGATTTGATAATATTTCTGCTATTTACATTGGACTCGCCATTACCTTTAGTAGTACCATTATTGTTTTAAAGATTTTGTCAGATAAACACGATATAGAAAAACTTTACGGTAAGATCTCTATAGGACTTCTTTTAGTGCAAGACATTTTTGCGGTATTATCCCTTATTTTTATTACTGCGTTTGCTAATGGTTCTAGTGCAGCTTCTATCGCACTACTACTACTTATAAAAGGTGTGGTTGTAGGTGGGGTTCTAATCATAATTAGTATTTATTTACTTCCATTACTAGAAAACTTTTTTGCTAAATCTCAAGAATTTCTGTTTATTTTTTCTCTTGGATGGGGATTTGGTATGGCATCTTTGTTTAGTTATATTGGGTTTTCTATAGAAATAGGTGCACTTATAGCAGGTGTAGCTTTGTCTGTGTCTCCCTACAGTCATGAAATAAGTTCTAAACTTAAGCCTCTTAGAGATTTTTTTATTATTATGTTTTTTGTGTTTTTAGGTTCTCAATTTACCTTGGAAGGTGCACTAGATCTTATTGGACCTATAACCTTTTTTACACTTTTTATATTACTTGCCGAGCCTTTTATAATAATTCTTTTATTGTCTTACTTTGGGTATAACAAAAAAACCAGTTTTTTTACTGGTGTTGCTATGGCACAGGTAAGTGAGTTTTCTTTAATATTAGTGCTTCTGGGTGTTAAAGTTGGGCATATATCCTCTAATGTGCTTACACTAATTACACTCTTAGCTCTAATTACGATTGCTTTTTCTACGTATTTAATTAATTTTGCAGGTCGAATCTATCCTTTATTTATTGGGTTTTTATCTAAGTTAGAAGTTGAAAAGCCTGTAGTAGCTAGAGATATTATTTCTAAATATGATGTTGTGTTGTTTGGATGTAATCGTATAGGCTTTGACTTTTTAACAATGTTTAAAGAATTAGGTCAAAGTTTTTTGGTAGTTGATTTTGACCCAAACATTGTCGAATCTCTAAACAACATGGGTATAAATACCCGCTATGGCGATGCCGAAGATGTGGAGCTCTTAGACGAAATTCAGGTGGCGTCTGCAAATATGGTTGTGTCTACTATTCCTGAATATGACATAAACGAACTTTTGATTACTACAATAAAAAGCAAAAACACAGATGCAATATTAATTGTCATATGCCATGATGTAGACGATGCCCTACGTTTATATTCTAAAGGTGCTAATTATGTAATTCTCCCTCATTTTATTGGAGGTCATTTTGCAGCTTTACTTGCTGCAAAACATGGATTTGCTGTTGATAAGTTTGATAAAGAACGTGACCGTCAAATAAAAGCTCTTGAAGCCCGTAAAAAAATGGGACATAAACATCCTACCCGTGAGTAGGGTATAATATTGTGGTTTTAGGAGGGATACCGAAGCGGTCATAACGGGCTGGTCTCGAAAACCAAGCGTGGGGTAACCTACACAGGGGTTCGAATCCCCTTCCCTCCGCCAGCTTAGTACAATGTGAATTCTTTTATTCCAAGTTTTTTACCATTAACTTGTATTTCTATTGCATGAACACCTGGATAAAGTGTTCTAGTAGTCATGGACTCTTTAAGTAAATGTTTTTTATTAAGAGTTACCAGTTTATGAGGTTGCAACTCAATTTGAGTAAACTTATACACTTTCTTATTCTTTAACTGCCCTTGTTTGTTACTAAAATAAATTGTGTAGTCTACTATTACTCTGCCTGTTTCATATGCCATTATTGTAAGGCTAAATTGCAAATGTTTATTTAACAAAACTGTGTTTGGTACATTAAATTCTAATAGTTCTATGTTTAGGTCTGCTTTATATCCCAAGATCTCCAATGCCTTTATGTTTCCTTGTTTTACTAAAGTACGCAGTGCATGTTTAGTTATATACGCCATTTCTTTGTTTGATTGTTTGGTTTCATTGTGCCAGCGTTTTAATGTTTGTATTGTTAATTCTGCGTCAATTTTTGAAATGTCGTTTAAGTGATTTGCAACTGATCTAGTAACATAACGTGTATTATCACAATAAAGTTTATCTAGGATTGGTATAGCTGTTTGTATATCTATCTTTATTTTTTGCGACCATGGGAGTTTAGGTCTTGTACCTTCGCTGCATAACCTACGTACATGGTAATTTGAATCATCTGCCCATCTATTAAGTGTTTTTACTGTTTTTGTTGGGAATTTGTTAATAAAGTATCTAATTGGGTCTTCGGCTGAAAACCTTTTTGTTAGTTCATATAAGCCTTGTAAAGATACTAGTAGGTCTTCATTGTTACAACCATATTTTGCAATAAATGCCCCAAACGGCGCATAAATAAAATCACCAAAATCGTTGTCATTTAAGGTAGGGTCATTAGGTTGTGGAAGTGCCTGTAAAATAATGTTTAATGCAGTTGTATATTTATTAGGTAAATACTTATATAGGATGTCTGCTAGATAATCTATACGTTGCTTAAGCTCGAGTTCTTTAATCTTTGAAGTAGTTTCTTGTATAAAACCCTCTGCGTCAAAATCTTTATAAACGTGTTTTATTTCTAGTGCTAATTGTGTTATTTTTTTAGGATTTATTAATTGATCTTTAAGTAAAATTTTTTCTGTCATACTGCAAGTTCTATATGGCCTGTGGGTAAAATAACTACTTCACAAGCAAATACATTTGTGGTTTGATATTAATAGATGCCCAGAAAAGTTTCTAGTAAAAAAGAAGAGACAAATTCTATTGTCGAAGATTCTTCCTCTACTTTTAGTGCTCCTCTTAGTTTAGGTGCCA
>JAGQNX010000116.1 GCA_020427865.1 candidate division WWE3 bacterium | reverse complement strand
ACAAAAAAAGCACCCCGAAGAGTGCTTTTTTAGTTTAGTTAAAACCCCGTGTGAAGCGACATCAAAGCGACGACCACAGACTTTTAACATAAAAAGGGGCTTGTTAAAGCCCAATCGCCGAAGCGAATAAGTCCATCTGTCATGCCCCTAGGCAGGAGGGCTTGACGACTATTTAAAGATAATCTATTTCTAAAATGTTATCCAGCAACGTATATTGAATTGGGAGTTAGTTTATACTGTTAGCACAGTTTTAACTGTTGTTTAGAACACTATTTTTTATTGTAATAACAAGATTTTCTAATGTAGTAAGTGTCGTACTATTGCATATAAGTGTTGTACTATATGTCATCTACACTTTAATTTTTAGAGTCTATTAAGTAAGTCTGTTTATAACACCTTTATGTTGTAAGCTCTCTATTCCCTGTTTAAAATCTTTTATAGTTGCTACTAGTTCAAACTTAGTCTCTTTGCTTTGACCTGCCGATTTTAGCTGTTGTACTGCTTCTCTACTTTTTTGTGGCTGCATGTTGTTAATAGGTTCACTTGTATATCCGGGTATAACAAAACCTAGCCTTGTTGCTAGTAAGCACATATCAAGCCCCGATTTGCCATATAAATACTCTACTTGTGGTAGATTGCCTTTATTTATTTGTTCTAAAAATATTGCTAACCCTTGTATACCCATAGCCATAATTGTTTGCATGTCTTCTATAATTTCTGTTGTATGTTCGGTTTCTAACTTGTTCTAGTCTTTTTTGGTAATAGTCTGTGTAGGGGAGAAAAGTCTATGTGTGCAGCCACACTATTTGCTGGAATCATAAATTCGTAACCTCTAGGCCCTACAGGGTATGGTTGAGAATCTTTGTCTATAGTAATCATTAAGCCGTTTGAAAAAAACGTAGCACTTGTTTCGGAGAAGGGAACAATATCAAATTCTGCACTAAGACCGTTACTATGTTGTATTGATGTTACTGCTTCTTGTATAGCTGGATGTTGGGCCTGTGCCCAGTCTTCTTGGGTATGTAAATCTAGATCTATAGTAAAATCGTTATTGTTAGATTCTGACATATAGTTATTATATGTTGTGGTTTTGCAGTAGGGTAGGGGTGTTTAGTATATTTACCTTATTTGTACGGATTTGTTTTTAGGTGTATAATACCGCTCAATATAAACCTATAGTCTTGGAGGCTAAAAAAATGTTAACGTTTATTGTTTTATGTTGTTTTTCACCCCTAGGGCTCTTGCTGGGGTGGTTGGTCTGGCGGTTTTGCAACAAAAGGCTCTTGCCAAATATAAAATCCCGTTACAATGAATTTGCATTCCGTCAAAATCTCCCACTTTGGGGAGTATCGTCTACTTTGGAGGTAGAAGTTAGGTCCGAGTAGTTTTTATTTTCTTATGCCTACCCTGCAGTAGCAGTTTTTTTATTGCAGGGTAGTGCGTTCTTTTAAAACCATATATCCTATAACATTGACAAGAATTTAAAATAGACCTATAATGTAAACATACAAAAAAGTTATTTTGTAGCTGTCCTTTATAAACTAAATATTTCCATAAACTATTGATATTAATAAATCACACACTCTTTTGGGTGCTTTGTGGGTATCAGCAGTTTAAAATTGACTGTTGAAGTACTTTAAATTGTTAGTTTAGTTGTGTTTGGACTAGGTTATAGCCTAGCCTCGATTAAAACATCTTATATAAATAAGGTATTTTAATTGGGGCTGGAGCTAATTGATATCAATTCATACAAATACGAGGTGACCTATGTTCGAAGAGTTAAAAAAATACATTAATGTCCGCACTTTTGGCATCATTGCTGACGCTTGGCGCGAGATCCAGTCTCCGTCAGGGCAAGATCTTGCCTCTGTTCTTGAACGCTTGGAAGCTGTTGAAAAAGAGCTTGAAGCCGTAAAGAAAAAGCAAGGTGGTAGTGGTGGTAACCGCGGAAACAACTAATTAACAACGAAGTATCTCGTTAGAGTAGAGTGTCAAAACTAACGGCCGTTTGTGCCCCAGTA
>JAGQNX010000115.1 GCA_020427865.1 candidate division WWE3 bacterium | reverse complement strand
GTATTTAGAAAAGTTCTAGAACAAAAAAACCCAGATATAAACGTAGCCTTTTGTACTTATACAGGCAAAGCGGCACAGGTATTAAAAACAAAATTAGTAGAAAGTAAAACTGTACACGGTAAAGATTATATTGGAACTATACATTCACTAATTTATTCGCCAATAGAAAACGTAAAAGGAGAAATTGTAGGTTGGGAAAAACGAGAAAAGATTTACAATACGGATTTAATAATTGTAGACGAAGCTTCCATGGTAGATGGAAACATATGGGCAGACCTTAAAAGCTACGGGCTCCCTATAATTGCTGTAGGGGACCATGGGCAACTAGCACCTATAGAGGGAAGTTTTAATTTAATGCAAGAACCTCAATTAAAATTGACCGAAATTCATAGGCAAGCCCAAGATAACCCAATAATAAAACTTTCCATAATGGCTAGAGAAAAAGGTGAAATTCCCGTAGGAATCTACAGCGAAAACGTAAGAAAGCTCTCTTTTGAAGACTATGACACTAAAGAATTTATGAATGAGTTGCTAGAAAACTACAATACAGAAACTTTAATCTTAACAGGATATAACAACACAAGAGTAAGAATAAACAACTCAATAAGAAACTTATTAGGGTTTGAAGACGAATTTCCACAACCTGGGGATAGGGTCATCTGCCTACGAAACAATGGTAAGAAAAAAATTTATAATGGGATGATAGGAACTATAGAGCGTATTTTTCCAGATCATGGTGACTGGTATTATGCCGAAATAAACATGGATGGTGTTGTGAATAGATACGGAATCCCAGAACCTTACACTGGACTAATTTACCAGGGACAGTTTAATCAAAAAGAGCCACTAAATTTTACAAAGCAAAGAGCTAAAAGCGTAAAAGGAGACTTGTTTGACTATGGCTACGCAATAACAGTACACAAAGCACAAGGCAGTCAAGCAAAACGAGTTATATTATTTGAAGAACGCTTTTCACAAATGGATGAAGATACATGGAAACGTTGGTTATACACAGCAATAACTCGTGCAGAAGAAGAACTGTTTGTTTTTGGAAAATAGGCAACTTAATCATAGTAGCAAACAGACTACCCTATAACAAGCAACACAGATTGTTTGCTTTAGCTAGGCGTGATGAATATTATTTAACTTAAATTCTGCCCTATATAAAATTAACAAGGAGACATATGTCTAATACCTTAAAACCACAGGACTATAGTGGCTATAAAGCATATAGCACAGTGGTAACTAAAAAAATAAAAAGTTATAGCGGTGCGCCAACAACATCGTGTTCTTGCTCAGACGGCACAGGATGTCGCTAGACGTTGAACAAAATTTTAACGAAACTCAACACATAACAGCTCGCATAAGAGAGCATTTATTAGAAATGGGGCTTTACACAAAACTTTGCGGGCTGTTTGATGTTGCGGAAGACTTTTACTCCTACTTTATAGTAGACATAGTGGAAAACTTCTATCAGCAGGATAAAACCAGTGACTTTGAGGAATACCTAAAGGTATACATAGTTGCAGAAAAATATAAGCTTACAAAAAACTACACTATATTTTGGGGGTCATTAGAACACTACACGAGTGAAATAGATCGTATAAGTAAAATACTGGGAAAAATAACACCTAATATTGAAATACTTGGGGATAAACACTTTAACAGGATGAAATTTAAACTGGATAACAAAGTTTATACTGAAAAGTCAGTTCTAAACCAAGATATATTGATTAATGCTATAGGAAAGACATTACCGGAATTTAGCCAGTATTTTTGTGAAAGTACTGAAACCGAAAATTTCTTTATAAGAGATTTTGTCGAAACCAAAACCACAAACATAAATAATAAAGACTTCTTTTATCACTTTGGTAAGTGTATTGCACTAACTACTTTTTTTAGAGCAATTGATATGCATTATGAGAACATAATAACAACCTCTAAGGGTATACCTTTGCTTGTAGATTTTGAATATATTATGTTCCCCGATTATATTGCAAAAAGGTTTGGAAAATATACACTGAGAAAAACATCAATTATAGACTATAGAACTGACGGTAATAACTCTGCTCTGTTCGGAGGACTGTACAAAGACAGAACATTATTAACACCATTAATTCATATAGAGGATAAAAAACCATATATAGTGTGGGAAAAAGCGTTTATAAATAAAATGCACAGTAATATACCACACGATTTA
>JAGQNX010000114.1 GCA_020427865.1 candidate division WWE3 bacterium | reverse complement strand
TATAGATAGAGCATTACTGACTACAGGGTTTGCGGAAGCTTGGGGATTTGAAATAGAGTTTTTTGATGCAGATAACAATCAGATTAAGGTAGTTTTAAACTCCAAAAACGAGGTAGAAACCTATGTTGATGGAATATTGTTTGCAATTCCTATGTCTGAAACACAGAATGAATAAAATCGAACTAACTTAAATAACACAAGGGGTAGGAGCACCAAGATTTACTCTGCAAATGTATAATCACCATTTTTAGTCCTAATAAGCTCTAGAACGAAGCCATAAGTACACAGTCTTTTAGCAATATCCACAGCAAGCCCCCGAACATATAAACCCTTAGTAGTTGTAACAGTAATTTGAGCTGCGTAAAAATTTTTGTATACAGTACTTAATTTTGCCCAGGCATTTGAAACTTCTTCTTGTCGCAAATCCCCCACTACACTGGCAATATTGTTTAAAACTCTGTGAGTAATCTTAGACAACTCTAACTCATAAAAATCTAATAGCTTTATGTTAGATAGATCGCCGCTTCTAGTAGGAAGTTCAATTGTATTTAGTAAATTATTTCTAGCGTACCAATGCAAAGGCTTACCTTTTACTTTTATTGCAGCATATGGGGGAACAGTCTGTGTATAAGACCCATTAAAACTCTTTAAAACTTCTTCTAGCTGGGTACGTGCAAAAGGTGTAGTAGAGCATAGTGTAGGAAACCCTAACCCATCGTAAGAATCGGTGTCTATTCCAAAAATCATGGTAAATTCGTAAGTCTTTAGCCAGTGAGCATATTCGTATTTTTTTAAACGTTCCTCGCCTGTTAAAATTATAACTACACCCTCGGCCATAGGGTCCAGCGTACCTGTATGTGAAGTTAACACACCATATTTTTGTGCAATTTGATGAGCAATCACATGAGTAGATTCACCCACTTTTTTCCAAACAGGAATAATTTTTGGGACATTTATCATTTTTAAAACAATTCTAAACTACCGTCACGCAAATTTAACACCTTATCAATTCCAACAGATTCTACAAAATACCTATCATGGCTTACGAGCAGTAAAGTACCTTTGAATTTGCTTAGACTTTTTTCTATTACTTCTTTTGTTTCTATATCTAGGTGGTTGGTAGGTTCATCTAAAATTAAAAAATCGTAGTCTTTATATGCAAAAATCGCAAAAGCGTATCTAGCACGTTGACCAGGGCTTAAAAACTTTACAGGCTTTTTTAAGTCATCCGAAGTAAATAAAAAGTCTTCTAAAAATTTGTATACTGTTCCATAGTGACAACCTGTTTCATAAATAAATTGATCATATAAATTTTGATCAAAATTTAGAGCAGTTTGTTTTTGTGCAAAGTAACCAACTGTAATATTTTCACCCAAGGTAAGCTCTCCATCTGTAACACTTTCTTCTCCCATAATCATTTTTACTAAAGTAGTTTTACCTGCACCGTTTGGCCCAAACAACCAAACTTTTTCTTTACCACGTAGTTCAAAATCTAAATCCGCAAACACTTCTTTATCTTCGTAGGATTTTGCAACATTATCTAATCGAAGTATTAATTTTGTAGATCTAACATCAGTATCAAAATTTACATCTTTTATAACTTTGCTTTCGTATTTTTCTTTTTCGTTTTGTACGATTTCTCTATCTATTCTTTTACGTGCAGCGTTCATAGCACGACCGCGTTTTTTACCATCGCTAATCTTACTTACATTGATAAGTAATTTTTCTAGTTGAGCTTTTTTTCTTAAAAATCTAACATACTCTTCATCCCATTTATTTATAAGCTTTAATTTTTCGGATTTATAGTTGTCGTAATCCCCTACAAACCGATACATTTTTTTATTTTCTATTTCTATAATTTCATCAACAGTATTATTTAAAAATTGACGATCGTGCGAAATCATAACTACAGTTTTGTTTAAATTTTTTATGTAGTTTTCTAACCACATAATTCTATTTATATCTAAATGATTTGTGGGCTCGTCGATTAAAATAAGAGTTGGATCTTTTAGTAACATCTCAATCATTTTTACTTTCATTTTTTGCCCTTCACTCATTGTGGGGATTTCTTGGTAGGGATCAAAATTAGTAAATTCTAACTGAGTAGCTAATGTTTCTATTTTGTAAAATTCCCAGGGGTGTTCTAAACGTTTTTCAAAATATTCACCTAACATTTCGTTTGGAAAATGAAATTCTTGAGGAATATAACCAACAATATCTCCGTGATATTCTATAGAACCACTTGTGGTGGCTTCTTGACCTGCTATTAGCCTAAATAATGTAGACTTGCCACAACCATTTCTTCCAACTAGACCTATTTTTCGGTTATTTCCAAATCTAAATTCTATATCCTGCAAAATCACATCACCGGCGTACGCTTTTGTTAGATTCTTTGCTATTATCATAACAACACTAGTATACAGACTTATGCGTATAGTTAAAGGCAACAAGACAATAGAATACACCACGGGAGAGTTTTTAGACTTTGTAAAAAGCTGGGAAAAAGTAGTATTAGATTTGGGTACAGGGGATGGCAGATATGTATATAAAAATGCAAAGATAGCTAAAGACATTTTATGGATAGGTATAGATCCAAGCGAAAAACAGTTACAGGAATATTCTAAAAAAGCGTTAAAAGAAGGCTTAGGAAACGTATTATTTGTGCTAAGTTCTCTAGAAAATATAGAAAAAGATTTTGAAGGCGTGAGTGAATTTGTAGACGATTTAAAAGTATATTTACCTTGGGGTAGCCTTTTAGAACATATAATAAAAGCCACACCAACCTATTTAAATAATCTTAGAAGTTTATGCAAAACAGATGCTAACTTTGAAGTAGTGTTAGGCTATACAGAAGAAGCAGAACCAACCGAGGTAGACCGGCTAGGATTATCTGAAATTAGTGAAGCCTATTTTGAAAAAATTAAGCCGTTATACAAAGAATGTGGATGGTATATAAGAGAAATAACACTTGTAAGTAAAGAAATACTAGGTGAACTGGACACCACGTGGGGTAAACGCCTAAAATTTGGGGCAAACAGACCTATGTATAAACTTACAGGTATTATCAATTAGGTATTTACCGCTTTTAGCTTTTAATTGTTAGTGCTAGGAGATTTTATAACTATAGTACCCGCTATTTTGTCGTGAAAGGTTTGATGCTTAGCATCCCAAAGAGGCCACAAATAACCCAAAGCAAGAGGTAATGAAGAAACTATACGACCTACGATCTCACGTAAAAATACACCAACGAGATCTATATACTCACCTGTTTTGGCATCTACAACCATAATATGCATTGCACGTTTGCCTAAAGTTGCACCAGTTCTTGGCAAAAAGTACATTGTATAACCAAGACCTAGAACAAGTTGAATAAGCTGGGAAAGAAGATTAACAAAAAACTCATTAGTTACTACGAGTTTTACTAAAACTAAAACCACAAAACCAACTATGCCTAAAACTACAGCATCTATAAGTAAAGCTAAAAAGCGTGACCCAAAACTAGCGTATTGTACTTTTGTAAGGTCTACAGGCATAGATAAACTTGTTGAAGAAGGAGTATCTGCGACAGTGTTTGGCGTATTGGCGGTTGCAACAGGGTCAGAAGACATTTGTGCACCACTTTGTTGTTCTTGGGTTTGCATAGTTTGTTCCATTTTTTAAGACTAATATACTTTTGTATAAACAGCAACACGTTTATACAAGAAAATCTAAGTAACTTGTGTATTTTCTGATAAAATGACTCTGGTAAATTTCGGGGTGTGGCGCAGTTGGCTAGCGCGCACGGCTGGGGGTCGTGAGGCCGCAGGTTCGAGTCCTG
>JAGQNX010000113.1 GCA_020427865.1 candidate division WWE3 bacterium | reverse complement strand
AGTCTGTATTTAGTACTCCTGTGTAGTTTGCGGTGTCTCCCACAACACTCATGTTTTTTACTGATTCTAAAGAAGTTCCAAAAGGAGGTTCAAAACTAAAATTGATTGTGTCCCCTTGAGTTCCGGGTTGTTTTTGCCAGTACAATGCATAATCTTTGTTGCTTGCAGTTACTGACAACTGTTCTGGCAGGTCATATTCTAGTTTAAACTCTACAATTTCTTGCGGGTTTACTGTAAATGCTTGTTCGAAACTATTTAGAGTATCTTCTCTCGCAATAATAATGTCTGCAAATACATCTTGAATTAAAATACCCTCGTCAGTGATTATGTATTTATCGTTTTCGTCATCAGTTTTATTTACCTTTGTAGTTTTAGCAGCTTCTTCTTCAAACTTTTTTAACAGTTCCTCGCTGCGATTTTTTGTAACTATTTGAGCACCTGTTAATTTGGCACCCTGTTTGGTTAGAACTCTTACATAATTTGTATATGGTCCATTAGGCCATTTGTTTTCTGTACCTGTATGTGTGTAGGTTAGTACAAGTTCTGCTCTGAGTAACCCATCTCTAGTTTTAGAGCTTACTTTGTAGTCCATGTTTTCTTGTACCCAGTAATTTGCCTTTGTTCCTCCAAGATTAGAATTTACAACATACAAGTAGTCTCCTGGTTTTGTAACTAGTGCGCCGTTCCAATTGTTTTTAGCAAGTGTCGCATTAAAGCTGTTGTTATTTAGATGAATCATTAAATGTTTTTCGTTTAGTGCTGATTCTACGGTGCTAAGTAAATTAGGTACGTTAGCCTTATCTAACCCAAATAGTGTTTCTAATAATTTGCTGCCAAGTAAAGTTAAAAATGCTCTCTTTTGATTTGACCCTTCTTCGTAATTAAATTCGCTATGAAACTGCGTTCGTTCGTATACATTGTCTGCTGTTATTTCTTCGTTGTATGCGGTTATAAATACAGGTCCTGTTACTCTAAGTAAGTTTTGAAGCATGTATAAATCTATTGCTATTACTCCATCAAACTCACGCGCGTCTATTCTAAAAAATAAGTCTTCTATTGTTTGTGCACTTTTTGGAAAGCTGGGGTTCCAGTTTGCGTTTCTTATGTGTAAAACTTGTTCGTCTAATAAATCTTTAATTGGAGCTGGAGGGTTAACTGCAATTTTTCTAATATCTATCTGCCCGTCGGGATTATACACATCGTCTATTTCTAGCTTAATTATTTTGCCTGCTTCCAGTTCTAGTGTTGCATATGACCCTACAAAACCTCCTGTAGGTCTTATTTCGTTATTATTTTGAAAGAGCACTAAGTATTTTCTTTTACCTTCTACACCTAAAAGATCAGGAAGTTCTTTTGTTAGTTCTTCGGCCAGTCCTAAAGCTTTTTCTGCTCTGCCTAACTTGTTTTCAAACTCTAATACCTTATCTTTATACATGTCTGGAATATATGCTTTGTTTAATCCTTTATAGTCTGCAATTGCTAGCTGTAATTGATTATTTGCTTCTCTTAAATATAACTTTGAGTTGGCAAGTTTTTCGGGATCAAGTTTTTCTTCTGACGTTGGTTTTACTATCTTCCATAAGTCTGTATAAGGTTCGGCTGCTTTAGATGCAAAATACATGGACCTTGCTAAATACTTTCCGGTACCTAGTCCCTTTTGTGCTATTGTATAGCGTTCTGTTTGCCCGGTTACATTTGCAAACCACTTTATTCTGCTTAATATTAATTGCGCTTTATCTAGGTTTTCGTAAGCATCGTTTGCTTGTTGTTCTGCAAGTTTTGTGTCAAATGTGGCTACTGTATTAGGTAAGTTTGCTAGTTGACCCTTTGCCTTGTATACATGGTAACTGGTTTGTACTATGGGTAATCCTACAAAAATTAGTGTAAACGCAATTATTATAGTAAGTAAAGACAATGTAAATTTTATATTATGTGCTGTTTCTGGTTTAACATTTTTTAGAGGATTTAGTTTGTCGTACAAAATTGCAAGCTTATTTTTTAGTGGTATTGCTGCTGGTTTAGCATAAATGTTACCTGCTGTGGTTAATGTATGAGTTTGTAGTTTTGTAGGTTCTGGTGTGGTTTCTATTACAGGTAGTTCTGGGTTTACAATAGATATTATTTGTTCGCTAATGCTTTCTCGCTCGTTTGCAG
>JAGQNX010000112.1 GCA_020427865.1 candidate division WWE3 bacterium | reverse complement strand
ACATTCCCAGAATTGGGAGATTGTTTAGCACCCTTAAATTCTTCATCTGAAGAATTAAAAATATTTAATATACGCTCTTTAAAATAAAACTTAGTAAACTTCCAGGCCAAAGCGGCCACAACAACAAATAAATCATCTGCAAACCCTATGGGCAACAAAAAATCTGGAATTATATCAATAGGACTAATTAAATAAATTAATCCTAGAATTAGATATTTATTTTCTTTTATAAACTGTATTAATTTTTCTTTATTCATAAAAACAAAAAATCTCGGCTTTCGCCGAGAGGTTTCTACTAAACTAGTAGAAGGTACCAACCTTCTCATTTACTTAATTTAACTTTTAACGGAGTAAACCGATGGATTCTAATTGCAATAATGCTTTCTTTCCACAGCTTGCTTGGTGACATTAATCCAAGCTTATACGCTTTTAATATTTAACTAAAGAAAATTATAACACAATATAAAGTTGACAAAAGTACACATGCAAAATAATATACAGTAGATACGTGTTGAAAGAACTTCCTATTCTGGAGCGTAAAAGGACATGTTAAATCTTAAGGGTAAGATTTAAATACTAACTTTTCTTAGAGCCTTACTAAGATCAACATTAAGGACACTGCTATTTGGCAGTTAACAAGGTTTTAAGGGTGATCTTAAAACAAAGTGAGGTGGTACCTCGAGATTTCTTAACATTTTCTTAAGAGCCTCGTCCTCACCAAATCTAATACATTAAGCTTAGGCAGCAGTATGGGTTTGGTGGTGATGGGGCTTTTTTAATTCTATGAATAACTGAAGCGTTGATAGTTAGGGCACCTAATAAATATAGAAAACAAAAGAAAGAACAAACAAAATGAAACAATCAAAATTATTTGGAAAAACCGTAAAATCTGCAAAGAAAGATATGCAATTTGCATCTCACAAACTACTATATCAAGGAGGTTTTGTAAGAGAAAGTACTGCAGGGAGGTATTACTTTTTACCTTTGGGGATGCGTGTAAGAAATAAAGTAATAGGCATAATTAGAGAAGAAATGAATAAATCAGGTGGGCAAGAAGTGCTAACACCAACTCTACATCCTTTAGAATTATGGGAAGAAACAAATAGGGATAACGCAGCAGGTTTTGAGCTTATGCAAGTTACAGATAGAAGAAACTCTAAATTTGTATTGGGAGGTACCGCAGAAGAGATGATGGTAGCTTTAGTAAGACAGTTTGATCTTTCGTATAGAGATTTACCTTTTAATATTTACCAATTCTCACAAAAATTTAGAGATGAACTTAGAGCACGCGGCGGACTACTCCGTGTAAGAGAATTTACTATGAAAGACGCGTATTCTTTCCATACAAATGCACAGGACTTTATACAAGAATATAAAAACATGGAAGACACCTATGTAAGAATCTTTAAAAGATTAGGTTTAGAAACACGAGTTGTAGAAGCAGATAATGGCTATATAGGGGGAGAATATTGCCATGAATTAATAGCCGATTCACATGTGGGTGAATCTACATATTTTGTTACGGATGATGGAATGTATCAAAAACACGAAGATGTAGCAGACTTTGCACGCGAAGAAGTGAACCCCCAAGAAGAATTAAAGGACTTCGAAATTATAGAACAACCCGCATGGGTCAAAACAATGGAAGATAATGAAAAACACTATGGATTACCCGCTAGCAGGTTTCTTAAAAATGTAGTTTATAAAAATAGAGTAACTAAAGAGATACTTATAGCAGTAATAAGAGGAGATTTAGAAGTTAACAAAACAAAACTAGAGCAAAAGTTGGGGCTAGTAGGTGTGTTAGAAGAAGCTACAGAAGAGGATTTACATAGTATAGGAACTAAACCAGGTTATGTGCATTCATGGGGACACGAAAATAATAGTAATGGCATAAAAGTACGCTATGTAGGTGACCTATCTCTAACTAGTGTTAAAAACTTTATAGGTGGCCAAAAAGAAGAAAGCACAGACTCACGTAATGTTAACTATGGAAGAGATTTTGAGTGTGAACAGCTATTTGATATAGCCCTTGCAAAAGAAGGGTATAAAACACACGACGGAAAAACCCTTATACAAAAGAAGGGAATAGAGGTAGGAAACATTTTTCAGTTGGGATGCCACTATACAACTAAAATGTCTAATGCAACCTTTGCTGCAGAAGACGGGAGTTTAACACCTTTTTATATGGGTTGTTATGGAATAGGTATAGGGCGTACGATAGCTACAATTGCAGAAATTTATAATGATGATAAAGGTTTAGTATGGCCAAAAGAAATTGCACCGTTCGTAGTGCATTTAGTAGCACTTAATCTGGAAGAAGTGGAAGTTAAAGAACAAGCAGAGCAAGTATATAAAGTGTTACTAGACAAAGGTATAGAAGTTTTATTCGACGATAGAGAGTCAGTTACAGCAGGAGAAAAGTTTGCTGATGCAGATTTAATTGGATGCCCATATAGAGTAGTGGTATCTAAAAGAACCTCAATAGAAAATCTAGAAGTTAAAGAACGTTCTAAAACAGAAGTTACATCTATAGCTATAGAAGACTTACTTCAAGTTGTTTTATCTTAGTAAAGAGGTTAAACCTGAGGTAAAACGTTTAATAATGTCGGGTGTGTTTATAGAACCATTGCCATCATAATCACAGAAAACAACTGCGGAGGTTTTTGCGGAATTGGTTAGGTAGTCTGTTGTGACTTCCAAAAGGTCTAAGATAGATAACTTACCATCGGCATTACAATCACCTGAGACGCTTTCTGTAAGATCTAGGGATACCTTTAGCAACCTATTCCAAGTATGATCTTGAAACCAGAGGTTTCCTGTAGAATCAAAGGTGAGGTCTCCCCCCTGACCTACAGGTATAGGCAGAACAAAATCCCCTTTGGTTATATCAAAGTTAACAGGACCAATATTTCTTAAAGGATCTTTATAAGCAAAAAGCCTGTTGTTTTGGCGGTTGTACCAAGAATCAACCGAGATAAAAAGACGGTTATCCTTATCAAATGCAAGATTCATAATGTTACAAGGACGCTCATATTTAGTATTAGAATCTTGAGAACACAAACGCAAATTAAAATCAGGGCTACCATAAATACGTTGAGCGTCAGGAAGAGGATACATATTCCCACTTGAAACAGCAGAATCGATAGTGTTTTTATCAAATTCAATTATACGCATATTTCCAGGTGCATCATCACGACCCTCATAAACACCTTCAGCAACGTACATATTTCCAAAGTTGTCAAACTTTACAGAACTTGGATTACATAACGAATGTGCACTTCGACCTCCTCGATTACAATTACCTACCATAGAATCAGAGTTTCGGGCATCAGGCTGCCCAATAACCATAGTTACAATTGGAGAAGTAGTAGCATTCGAGATTCTAAGTATACGACTGTTAAAAGTGTCCACATACCAAAGCACGGTGTCATCATAGGGATCAACCTCAACATCAGTACCTTGCAATATAAAAGTAGCACCATCAACACCTGTAAGTTCGCCAAGTGCTGAACGAATAGCTACACTACCGGGAATATCCTCTAGACGTAAGGCAGAAGATGTTATCGGCAGAGGTATACCGAAAATATTACCCGAATCAGCCACCCACAACATAGTGGAAGATACAGAATGCTTATTAACAGCTGAAAAAATAAAACTTGTTTGATTAGTATCAAAGCCATCTTGACCAATAACAAAATCTGCAGGAGAATTTGTACCTATAGTATCTGCAGGAGCATTCCACACTAATAACCTCTTTTTATCAGACACAAAAAGTTGGGAGTCACTTAAACTAAAACCATTCCAATCAGCACCACTATAGGCAGTTGTAGAATTCCACTGATGAATACCAGACACAGAGGGAATCAAAAATTTAGAAACTGGATAGTTAAATGCACCTAAAGTCACCAGAGGCGTATCAAATTTGGAAACACCTGGATTGAACCAAAGATCATTTAAATAAATAGACCCAGCAGAATCCACGCCAATACCACCATCAGCTTGATACAACCTACCATCATTTATAACACCTCTACCAAATGCAAACGCAGTTAAATCAGATTCAGTGGAAGAAGCATCGGGCTGGCCTAATACACGCGATATTTTTCCAGCGTTATCAAACACTACGGTACGATGATGTCCATTATCATTTACAATCAAATCAAGGTCACCATTGGGATTCGATGTGGGGTTTTGAGGGTAAAGGGCAATGCCTCGGGGCCAACGCAACCCAAAGGCAGGATCCACCGAACGACCTATTTCCCTAGTTATATGCATACCACTAGCAATACCCGGGCCAAAAACAACAACACGTGCAGCACCTTCAAACTCGTTATCTACAACAAATAGTTCATCTGTGGATTCCTTGTAAACTACACTATTAGGTTTACATAGATCCGTAGTACTACCAACAGCACAACTTGATGACGAATCCTTAAAGCTAGACTGCCCTAGAACAATATCAGCAGTTTTATCAGGTATTCCATCTTTATCAGAGTCTGAGAATCTAAGAACGCGTTGGTTAATTGCATCAGTCACCCACATATTGTTTTTAGAATCAACATCAAGTCCTACAGAAAAAGTAAGAAATGGAGTTCGGTTATAGTGCCCCATACACAAAGAATCTGCAGAGGGATTATCAAAACCACGACCTTTATTACAAGATCTAGTAGTAAAGGCATCTTGCCCCCATACGTAGTCAGCCACACTGTCTCCTGTTGTAAAAGGATTATTGTACCTTAATATTCGATTATTAAAAAAATCGGCGACATAAAGATTACCCTGTAAATCCACATCCATCGTAGTAGAAGTAGGTCCTTCAGCTTTGGTAATAGTAAAATGACCAGAGTTTGAGCAAAGTGTAGATGCAGAGGGCATTGCATATATTGTGTTATCTAAATTACACGATCCATGATCATAACCGGAAGGCTGACCTATTATAATGTCGGCATATTTATAGGGATTTATACTGCAATATCCAGCACCACAATCTAAATTAGAGGTACAGGGAATAGAACCTAAAGAGTTAGAATAGTTAATCACAATCTCACCTAATCCAATATTGGTTCCCGCACCCCTGTTTATTACTACAGTAAATTGAGTAATTCCAGACTTTCCACCGACATTTACAGTAGTAGGTATACGGCCTGTATTCTCCAAGGCATCAAAGGAAAATACACTGCCATCGGATAGTGTTATAGTGCCGGAAGATACACTATCAGGGCAAGCCCGATCATATATGGAAAAGGACTCAATGGTCCTTGTGGGGTCAACAGAGACAGTAACGTAGCCACTTGCATCCCCCCGATTGAGTGCCCATTCACCAGCATTACAAATACCATATACACCATCTAATATATAGCTGGCACTACTAAGAGATTCAGAAGAATCAATTATTTGAGATTGAAAAGAAGGATCACCTTCCGCACAAAAACCTAAACTTTCAAAACCTAAAATACGGTTATTACCCGAGTCATATACATAGGCTTTGTTAGGTGTTGATGTAGTGTCTATTAATACACCACCCGGATGAAACACACGGTTAGGGACCACACTGTTGTAATTAGTTTCTTTGGTATTTATTTGTCCTATCACAGCCTCTATATCGTAGTTAACCTGTGTAATATTACTTGCAACAGGAGTTGCAGTCACCTGCTCAAATGAAAAATCAAAATACCCATTACACTCCAAGGTATTAGTATGTTTAAAATCACCTTGTGTACAGCCAGATTCAGCAGAGTGTGCACCTACTATAAAAGCACTTCTAGGATCATACTTATCCTTTCCTACGGTTATAGAACTCAAATAGAATTCTCTTTCTAAAGACTTAATATCAACGTTAGCAGTGCTGTCTTTGTAGGGGTCTGCAGAAAACTCAACACGTAACTTTTTAATATCAAAAGGAGTATACCCACGGTAATTATAAGTATAGGCATCTAGAGTAGGTGAGAGAGTAAACACAGCACGTACCTGATTGTTGTATACGACCTTCATATGCATAGGTATTTTAAAAGTGTTATTACCACGTGCCGAAAGAACCACAGAAGATTTAAAAGGTGCAAGTAACGAAACAACACTAGAGTCTTCAATTTTAAAGTCAAAAATACGAACAGTGGGATAAGAATATTCAATGGCAAAAACTTTAGTAGATACTGCAATAAAAGAAGTAACTAGTAAAGAAAATAAGATAAATCTACGCACATGTAAATATTACTAAAAAATGTGGTGTTCTCTCAAGGTATTAATAAAACCTTCAAGTTCAGCAGGGCTAGTCACGTTGAGAGTTAAATTTATGTTTATAGGTCGTAGCACGTTAGTTTCATTCTTTAAAACAGGTGTAACCTCTACACCAAAGTCTGCATGTGCCACCAAGTGCTTAAAGGTTAGTGCATAACGTAAGGAACGTTGTTGCCCATAACCTGTTAAAGAACTAAATAGTGGAGTTAGTTCGTAGTCAGGCAGAGTATTTGCAGCAGCATTTAATTTAAATATTTCTTTGTAAAGAATACTTAACCGTACAGCAAGTACGCGTGGAAATTTGTCTTTATTCTTAATTGATAAATACAAATCAGTGGGAATCCCTGTAGACCCTAAAAAACCCAGCATAATTAACACTTTTACAAATTCTCGATCTTTAGAGCTGGAATACCCCAACGAATTCAAATAAGCATACGTAAACTTGGCAGGCGTTTTAGAAACGACGAGAGTCTCTAAAAAGTCATCGAATTTATTTAGATTAGTAATTAGGGGATATAACTGGTGCATAAAGTAATAAACATATATTTCCACATATGATACGTATGTGTCAACTACGTGTCAGGTAGAAGAGGAGGGCAAATAAATGCTGTGGAAAACCTTGTGAATATGTGGAAAACTCTAAAAAAGAATCTGACAATTAGTTGGCAGAGGAAGTAATAGTAAGCGAAGGATTAACCTCGATGTCCTTTAACAGATATGTATTATAGGTATCTTTGTACAACCAATAGGCAGCTGTCGCAATATAAGCTGGATGATCCATACATAAATATATAGGGGGCACATGTACCGTTACACCCAATGTATTGCTTTGCAAACGTTCACGAAGCACTCGGTTGGCCGCTACCCCACCACCTACCAAAAGTGTGGATACATTGTGTTTAGAAATAGCGCGCAACGTCTTATCAACTACGACATCAACTACAGCTTGTTCAAACTCAGCAGCTAATATAGGTTTAGAAAAGTCTTCATTGTTTTGTATAAAATACCGAATAGCTGTTTTTAGAAAGGAAAAAAAAAAATTAAAATCTTCCGAATCTATAAGGGGTCTTGGAAATAT
>JAGQNX010000111.1 GCA_020427865.1 candidate division WWE3 bacterium | reverse complement strand
GAAAACTGGAAACGCAGTAAACAAGAAGTAGACGGCTTATGGAGCTTAGTTAAAGATTACGCAAACTACTACCGCAAGCTTTGTTTAGACAACGAAATAAGGCTTATACACATAGGTAGAAAAGACAGACTACCTAGTTTTATTTTAAAACTTATTTCCGAAGTAGAGGAAGAAACCAAACATTTTACACGCATATTTGCACCAGCATTTGATTACGGAGGACACGACGAAATTGTGCGAGCAATTAATAGAGTGCAAGAAAAAGGGTTAGAGGTTTCGGAAAAAACCATAGAAGCAAATTTAGATACTGCAACATTACCTCCAGTAGATTTAATAATTAGAACAGGGGATGTTGTTAGGCTTAGCGGATTTTTAAGCTGGCAAAGCGAGTACGCCGAATATTACTTTTCACAAAAAATGTTTCCAGACTTTGGAACAGAAGATTTAGAAGATGCTGTAATGCAGTTTTGCAAAGTAGAACGTAGATTTGGTGGTGATGGAGCTTTGGCTTTAGCTAAAAAGTAAAGATAAAAGGCACGCCTTTGGGTATGTGACGTGCCAAAAAAGGAAATTAGGGGTCATTAGGGTCTCTTGATCGCATGTATGCAGAAATACCTGCGATCACAGGCACCAATATAAACAGTGCCCCAACAACCCAAACTAAAATTTGGGCCACGAGTTTAAACCTCCTTTAAAGATTTTGAGGCCACAATACTATATTTAACTAAAAAAGGGAAATAAAGAGCTTAACAAACTCTTTTTGATTTTTGTTTGGTTTTACGAATTCTCTTATTCTTTTGTGCGTTTTTTGATTTTTTCTTTACAGACATATTTTCCTTTAACAAGCCTCATACTATCACATACTTGAAATTTAGGCAAAGCCGTTATAGGATGTGCGCGTGACAGAGTTTTTGGCACAGAAACTCTGTCCTTGAGCCCTCGGCGAAACTATTATTTTCGCTAGAGGGCTCTATTTTATTTAATCATGCAAATATAATAAACTATAAAGGTGCGTGAGAGTCTTTCTAAACTTAAACATTTAGCTGATCTAGCTATAGTTATAACAATAGCGATAACTCTAAGAATATTAGCTCTTACTAGATACGAAATAGGAACAAACGAAGCATTAAATGTTGTTGCTGTAAGACAAAATTCAAACGATTTTTTAAACTTAGTGTCTAATAATTTAGTAGCCCCACTTTACCTACTTATTTTAAAAACATTCACAACACTTGCAGGAACAAGCATTTACATAACAAGAGGCATATCACTTGTAGCAGGCATAACTCTAGTATTAGTGGTATATAAACTCTTACACAAAATAACATCTAAAGAATATGCAATTTTAGGGGCACTTTTAGTGTCTATGAGTCCGTATTTTGTAGCATGGAATACTACAGCAACCTTTGCAAGCGTTTTTGCCCTTACTGTAGTAGCTGCCTATTACTTTTTAATTTCGCAAAAATATTTTGCTTTTATGTTGGCATGCATAGCAGCGTTAGCATTTCACCCCTATGCACTTGCCTATGTAGCTGTGATGCTTTTTTTGTACATTTATACACTACATAAAAATAAATTTACAAAGCTACGGGGCTACTTAAGACTTGCCCCTATTTTGATAACAGTATTGAGTTTGTATGCAGT
>JAGQNX010000110.1 GCA_020427865.1 candidate division WWE3 bacterium | reverse complement strand
AAGCGGTATCTCCAGGAGTATAACCATCAGGTACACGTTCAGCACTAGGGAAAAACCTTGCATGCATCTTAAAAAGAGGACCCATCTCCGAATAAGGAGCTAAGGAATATAATAAATCCTTAACTTGTTGAAAATATGTAAAAAAATCTGCTTCTTCTTCGGCAAAGTAACCATCTGGTACTACTAAGATGTCAAAAGTATTATCATCTGGTAGATAAGCAAAATTATTATAAGACAGGTTAGCAGTACCTAAGACATTAGCATCTTCAGATACAGAGTTTAAAACTAATTCACCCAATAAATTACCTTTATGATTAAATACAATCTTAGCTACAACCACATTTGCATCATATTTAAAGGTTAAAAAAGCATCATCTAGCATATAGGTCTCACCAGCACTTATTTCACCTTCATCACTAAATGTTTCAGAAAACTGGGTAAGCTTATCTGCAATAGGAACTTCGGCAATTAAATTACCATCAGTTGAATATAAAGAGGCAACCAAAGGGCTCGATTTTACAGAAACATAGTCAAGTGGCTTAAAAGTCGCGGTTATCTCTTTGTTTTCTAGCGTAAATGTATAAGGAGAACTCGCGTTAGGACGTGTGGCATGTATAACGTACTCTACTACATCATTAGAAACACGTGCTACTTCACTAAGATCTGGGATATTGGGTGTTCTTATGTAGCGATAACCCAAATATATTAAATACGCTAATACACTAATACTCAACAAAAGTGCAAATATTTTAAATAATCTTTTAGAAAAAAAGGCTCGCGCGGAAAATCTAGCAGTAGGTGGCATAACTACATCCATACAAATATGTTAACTAAATAACATATCACACACAAGGGTAATTAGAATGATAAAATAAGCTAATGGAATTCGACTATACAGAACTTACTCTTACAGTAGGACAATATTTAGATAATGTTAATGAAATCCTAAAGCAAATCCCAACTTCTATAACTGGCGAAGTTACAGAATTCACCGACAGGGGCAACACTATATTTTTTACACTTTCAGACAAAAACGAACAAGCAATATTAAGTTGTCTTATATGGAAATTTAAATTTAATAAGCTTGGTATAACTTTAGAAGAAGGTATGGAAGTTAAAATCACAGGAACCGCTAACATGTACAAACCTTCGGGGAGGTTTAGTTTTGTTGCAGATACAATTGTACCGCAAGGAGAAGGTGCATTAAAAAAAGCATACGAACAACTAAAATTAAAACTTACAGAAAAAGGATATTTTGATGCCAGTCGCAAACGTGAACTTCCAAACTACATAGAGCATGTAGGTTTAATAACGGCAGATAAATCAGACGCAAAAAAAGATTTTGAAACACACCTTGGAAAATATGGCTATAAAATTTATTTTCAGGACGTACGTGTAGAGGGTGTTAATGCAATTGATAATGTTGTTAATGCAATAACGTCACTTAATCAAAGCACTTATCCAATTGAGGTAATAGTTTTAACTAGAGGAGGGGGAAGTTTAGAAAGCTTACAAGCATTTAACAGCGAGGCAGTTGCAAAAGCAATTTATGGTTCAAAAATACCTGTAATCTCAGCAATAGGTCACGAAAATGATGTTTCTATCTCGGACCTTGTTGCAGACATACGAGCATCCACTCCAACAGATGCAGGAAAAATAATTTCGGCCGACTGGAGAGAAGCACAAGAAAAGCTAGCAACATATCAAAATAATTTTGTGTACTTTTTTCAAAATAATCAGATAGACAAAGCCAAGCAAGCTACAACAGGGTTAATTACAAGTGTAGTAATTCTAGGACAAACTGTAGAAGTATATAAAAATAAACTGCAATACAATATGCTAAACATGTTTAGACTTAGCGATTTGTGGACAGTAAAATTTGTAAAAGAATTAGAAGCAAATCAAAAACTGTTAGCAGCTAATGATCCACTGTTAAAATTGCAGCAAGGATATAGCATAACAAGGGATTTAAAGGGAAACATAATAAGGAACGCTAAAACTATAAAAGAAGGTGAACAAATAGAAACACAACTAGGGGAGGGAGTGCTAAAATCTGTAGTAAGTTAAGAAAGAAAAAAAAATGACAGAAACAAAATTTGATTTTAAAAAAGCATTAGAAAAACTAAAAGAAAAA
>JAGQNX010000009.1 GCA_020427865.1 candidate division WWE3 bacterium | reverse complement strand
GTCTACAGTATTTAATGGCTGTGCTAAAAAATCAAGCATTAGGTCCTTTTAAATTACTTACAAGATCTGTAATTATATCGTGCACCTGTGCAGGTTTTGGAATTGCACCAAACTCTAACTCTTGCTGATCTCCTGCTGTTTGAATTAAAACATTACCATAATTAAATATTACACGTGCAGCACCACTAATAGTATATGTAACATCTTCTATGTTTCTAATAGCAGCTTCAGATACATCTCTATGTAATAACCCACTAAAATCCATATCTACTACACGTTTTGTGGTTACTAAATGTACATTAAAAAACCAGTTTAAAAAATTTACGAAAAAATACCCAAAGGTAAAAATATACCAAAAAAATAAGCTTATTACTTTTATATCCATGGGCACATCTGCAAAAAGTGGAATGTTTAAATACAAGCCAAGTCCTGCAAAAAAAGAAGGAAGAATTACTAAAGCTGCAGTAATAATAACCCAAGGAATATTTGTAACTAAACTACGACGCAGTAAAAGTAAGATTGTTTCGCCTTCATCACGACCTAAAAAATTAGTACCACTTGGTTTAGGTAAATAAGAACATGTAAGCTGCTTAAACATAACAATATTTTACCATGTTATAGGGTAAAAAGAAGAAATATATAGGGTTTTACACAAAGCACTCAATGTGCAAAACCCTATAAAATCTATCTACCATCGGTGACCGCACGACCCCGTGCAGAGGCCATCGTGGCCAACTGCATCTTGACACTCACCGTCGCACCCTTTTTGGGTGCACGATGCGAGACACTTCCACGAAGAGTCGCCCCAGGCATGGACCGGGGGAGGCTCTGGGAGCCAAGACTTAACCCATCCGACAAATTTTTTTAGCATTTTTCACCTCGAAAAAGAATTTGGGTACTTAATACACCCATAGGGATGCAAAATCAAGGGGCAAATTTATTTTTTAACTTCAAAATCATATAGCCTACTTCTTATAGCAACATAAGAAGGTGCTCGCAGGTTAAACACAGTTTGAAACTCAGCACCGTCTATAGTTAGGTCACCGCGGTCTGTTTTTAAATAAACCTTGGTGGTTTTACCGTTGTTACCTATATCAACATCTATATCACTTACCGATTTATAAACCTTACCAACCTTATCTGCTTTATCGCGTAATTCAGACATAGAATAAGGATTACCTCCCCAACAGCTTGTAGTTATAGGGGAAATTTGACTATCGTTACCACCACTTGCCTTCCATACAACCCAAGCATTTATAATATCGGCCATTTCTTCGCTAGACATCCAAGGATACCCTCTTCCACAAGTGTCTTTTAACATAGCAAACCCTTTAGAAAACCATGACCATCTAAACCAAGGAGACCCTGCTTTACGTTCGTACGAATCTTTGGGCCATTCACCATCGTCATCCCAACCAGAGTCATTTAAATAACCCCCCGCAGTAGAAGAGTATTGTGCAGTTACGTCACCGTCTATTATTTTGTCTTTGGTATCATCTACAGCTTTTTTCCAGCTAGAAGGAGGGTTGTCTGATTTGGATTTAGAAAACACTTGGCATGATTGAGTAGTACAAATGGCTTTACCTTTTTTTACAAATCTATAAGCATAAGTTCTTCCTGCAATAGCTTGAGCTTTTAAAGCGTCTTCGGGCCAATCACTAGGCATTTCTGCAAGTCCATACAAATATTTTTGAAAATCCATTTCTCCATAACCCTCTACACTAACTTTAGAAGGAAAATCATCTTTATCTTTTACATCGTTACCATAATAATGCTTAATAATCTTTTTGTAGTCGTGACCTGCCTGTGCCCTACCTTTTGCGCCAAATTGACTCATGCCATTGTAATGAGTGTAAGCACCATAACTAAACGCCCCAAAAGCAGGTTTAAAAGGTGCAGAAGGAACATCTACCGAAACACTGTCATACTGACCTACGGTACCAGTTTCCTCACCAAACTTTTCTGCAATAATCTTTTTTTGCAAAGTACTAAGACGGTCAATTTTAGATTGCAAACTAGATAATTCTTTTTCGTAGTCACCTTTTTGGTCTTCAAGCTCGGAATGCTCCGCAGAAGCTTGGTTTTTTTGATTAGCTAAATTATCTTTTAAGGCTAATAGGTTAGCTTTTTCGTTTTCTAAATTGGCTTTTATACTTTGAGCAGTTGCTTTGTCTTCTTCGTAAGAAGAGATCTCTGAATTTAAATAATCTATTATTTTTAGGGTTTCGTTAGCATAGGCTTTTTGATAGGCATTAGAAGCACTTGTAAATTGAAACCCATTTAAATTTGCAGGGACTTTACTTGCAAAAAACACTTCAAAATCGTTTAATACACCTTTTTGATAGTAAGTTTTAACTATTTTTGTTCTTAGAGAAAATTTATCGGCTAAAGCTGCATTTTTATCTAGTAATATAGTCTCTATTTTGGAGAGTTCGCTTAACACATCGGCAATATTTGCAGAAATATCATTTATTTCGGCATCTGTAACGCTAAGTTGACCGGCCAAACTAGCTATTTTGGAAGTAACAGACTCCTGTTTAGACTTAATGTCACTTAGCTTTTTGCTAGTAGACTCGTAACGGTCTTCGTATTTGTCTATTTCTTTTTCACATTTAGCTAAATCACCATCTTCACATTCATTTGCTGCATATGCAGTAGCTATAGAAAAAACTAAAAAAACGGGTAAAATAATGCACATAAATACGAGTACTTGACTATATTTGTTTAAATACTCATAATTTGAAGCAGGCATGCGTAAATTATATCATTCAAGTTTAATAATTATTACAGTTCTTTTTGTAGGTTTTTTTGTTACAAGTGTAGTAAATGCCGAAGCAGGACCCAACGAATCATGTTCTACAACTAATTGTATTTCTGGCTTGTGGTGTGATCCCGCAGATAAAATTTGTAAACATAATTGTGAAGCGTCTGGATGCCCTTCGCAACAATATTGCGATGGAGTTACAAAACAATGCAAGGGATGTAAATCTGGAGGAGCATCCTGCAACCCAGGCTACACAGGAGATGTGTGTTGTGGTGGAGCAGAATGTACAACAACAGAATCTAGTGCCACATTTATTTGCGTAAAAGAAGGTGAAGACTGTATAGCTAGGGGTCAAACATGTGTACATGGAACACCTTGTTGTGGCGAATCTACCTGTGGGGACGAAAACACATGCGTGTCACAAAACGAATATAATGCAGCACACCCCCAAGGATCTATTTTTGAAGATGATGCTAATGATGTTGATGCAAAACAGTTTATTGAGTTATTATATAAATTAATAATACCTTTTGGTGTAATTTTAGGAGTTTTACTTACGGTAAGTTGCGGTTATAAGATTATGACATCGCAAGGAGACCCAAAAATGTTAGCAGACCACAAAGAATGCTTGACATCTGCTATAATGGGGCTCGCAGTAATTATTGTAGCAACAAGTATTTTGCGTACTGTGTTGTCCACATACATAGGAGGTATTTAATTATTAAATTAAAGGAGGTGTAACATGAGTTTAGCAGAAGTATATAACGTATTAGTTCCAAGAGTATATGCAGCAGGGGGAGAAGTTGGAGTTGATGTACAATTACCAGGACACATATCAAGATTTACAAATATTGCGTCAGTATTAGGCTTTGTTTTGAACATAATTTTAGGTATAGGTATATTTTTGACCGTAGCTTATTTAGTAATTGGAGGTATTCAGTATGTAACTAGTAAAGGGGATGTTAAAGCAGCAGATACTGCAAGACAATCCATTACTAACGCTGTTATAGGATTTGTAGTAATAATGGGAGCAACAACAATCAAGTTTATTGTACAGGCCACATTAGGAACAGACGATGTTGCAGTAGATAACGTTCTACCTACAGGATTTTAATTGAATTAATTGTAAATGAAGGACCCCCTAATAGGGGTCCTGAATTTGTATGTTTGATCTAGTACCAAAAGAAACACTATCACCTTTAAAGATTACACCTATTACAACGATAGGTGGTTTTTTAGGCATAATACTAAATATAATAGGCGGTGTAGGAATTGCAGCATCCGTAGGAAGCTTGCTAGTGGCAGGCATTAAATACGCAGGAGCAACACATAGTGGTAATCCCAAAGCCAAAGATATTGCAAAAAATGCGTTAACATATGCTGTTGTGGCTTTGGTATTAGCTTTAATGGCAATGACCTTAAAAGTAATAATTTTAAACACACTAGGCGTAGACAACGCCACATTAAATAATGCAACACCAGATTTTTAAAAAAATACTTACAATATTATTAGCTTTAGTTTTTAGTGCAGCTGCAACTAATAATGTTGCGTTTGCTCAAATATCAAGCACAGCAGACTGTTCTAGTGTTAATTATGGTAGTGGTAATGTTACCGTTACTACACTAGTATGCCCGCTTTTACTTACTATAAATATCTTAATGTTATCGGCGGGTGCAGTATTTGTAGTTATGATATTTGTAGGAGTGTATAAGTTTGCAGTGTCTGCGGGGGATCCTCAAATTATAGCAGGTGCAAGAAATACACTTACTTGGGCAGTTACAGGATTTATAGTAATTGTAATGGCGTTTACAATTATAGGTTTAGTAGGAAACACATTAGGAGCAGACGGAACTACTATGGGAACAACAGCAATATTTGACGCATGGATTACTACACTAAACGACTTTTTTTGCTTATCTAACAAAATACCAGGTTGTTAATAGATTAAAATATCATCCGGAATGTCTTCCACAACATTAAAGTAAGTGTATTCAATTGGTTTTTGCAGCACAGAACCATCAGAACCTCTTAAAGATATTTTTACATCATAACGTATATCGCGCTTCCAAGGAGCACCATTAGGCTGCATCACCAAAACATTTTCGTTATTACTATAAATTCTAAATCTAAGATCTATTTTAGGATCAACCTCATAAGTTACAGAGTTTAACTGAAAAGGCTTATCTAACTCTATTAATACAGGTACAAAATCGTTAGGACTAGAACGTAACCCACTAGGAGGTTTTATACTTACAACATTAATATAAGTAAGTTCTTGAGTAACTATATTAGGATCAACTACATTGGGATCTGAAGGGCTTAACAATAACGGCTCCAAATAAAAAGCGTACAAAATTATAAAGCCAAAGATAAGCACTAACAATACTACACCGTATTTGTATGTTCGCAGTCTTTCTAAAAAATCGTTGTACATATCTAAATTAAATATAAACCATTAACTATCTGCAGTCCATGTGCTCTTCTGGCTTTACCCATTCGGAAATGGTAGCACCATCATCGCTACGTGCAAGTTCTATATGAATATGATTAGGCCAGCTTGCACGACCTTCATCGGTAGTACCATCTGCAATTTTTTGCCCGGGTGGGTATGTGCCGGGGTTAATACAAACACTGGTTAAATGCAGTAATCCTAAAACCCATTTAACTTCACCGTTGTCATCAACACCGTTTGCAACTAAAAACATGCCAGGATTACCCCCTAAATCTTTAGCAGTACCTACATTCCATTCAGTAACTCCGGGTAAGTCAGGCAAATAAACCCCAGAATTAAATCCCGATTGAATATCAGAAGCACGACCATAACTTCCAGTGGCCTCAACTTTACCTTTACAAGTTGTAAAACCTGGACCCGCATAACCACAGTTAGGACCAGGACATCCAGAGGCACTTTCTACAAAGGGAATACTCCAAGAACAGGCTGCAAAATTAGCCCAATACCCAGAGGATCCATGTCCAGTATCCGCAGGCATACTTAATGATTGAACATAGGCAGCACTCCCCGGATTTGCAACAGGGCAAGATCGTAAATTAGTAGTAACAACACCCGCACATGCACCACTTTGAGTACCTGGAGGAATATCGGTAATAGGGCCACCACCACCATCATAGCCTTCACCGGGGCCATCGCTATGTGCAGTAATTTCTATAGATTCAGGTTTACTATTATTGGCAGGGCTTATGGGGCTAAACAAAAATTCTAAAGTGCTCCCTAAACCGTAAATAAGCATCGCAATAAAAAAGAATATAAGCGTAATAGCCCGTAAAACGATCCCAGCACTTTGTTCCAGTCCAGACATAAAAATATCAGGATCTCCTTTACGTATTGCCTTACCTACACTTTGTACAATGTCCAAACCCTTACGTATAACAAACCTAGAAACTAAATAAACGGCTTGGCCAGCTAAACCTCCTGTTAAAGAGGCTGCCCAAGTGGCCAAAACTTTGGCAAGGGCTTCCGAAACATAAATTTTTAAATGAGTAATTGGGGCAAGCCATTTAGTAACCTTAAGGTTTTTTCCAAAGATCTGGGTTTGCCATTCGTTAAGGTTTTGAACAAGACGTTGTAATAAACCAGAATATTGAGCAGAGGCACTTTTTACTAGATCGGCACTACGCTCACGTATAGAAATTTTACGTAAAAAATTATCTAATTTATCTAAACCATCTGCAGTTAGCTTTCCGCCTGCATCAAATAAGCCAAGTTTTTCTGCGGCTTTATTATTGGTGAGCCATGTATGGAATTTGGTAAAATTATCAAAGAACTTATCAAACTCCATATTTATTACAACTTTACTTAGGGCAGCATATCGGGGATCACTATTTAAAAGTCTTAAAAATTCCGCTTTATTACCTTTAGCACGTTCAAAAAGTTCAAATAAGGAACCCAAATGATCTTTAGAAAAACCATTGCCTTTGTTAAGCATATTTCCCATGTGAATTGCAGCATCCATATGAGAACCACCAATAAATTTTATGGGGCCAATGCCTCCCATATCTATTGTTATAGAGTTTTCAAAAATTCCAAATCCGTTCTTGCTTAACCTTTTGCTCGCATCATTCACTTTAAGAATCCCCTTACTATATCCCTTGGACAAAAAGTTTTTATTGGCCATATTTGTAAGAGCTTTATCATCTCTAATTACAAGTCCAAATTGATGGATGTCGGCCATACGAGCTTTTGCAAAATTAGCAGGGGTATATGCTTTTAATTAGTGGTGAAGTGCAAAACCAAGTTCAGATTTGTCTAAAAATGTTGCACCAAAAAATTCTCCTTTTAAGCGATTACCATATAAATAAGTTTTTAAAACCTCACCTTTACCAATTTTTGCTACCAAATCATCATAACTTTCACGAATAAATTCGTCGGAACTACGAACAGCCCAAGTAGTTATTCTTGGAGTAGCTTTTAAGTTTAGCTGACCAACAACATTACCAAAAATACGAGCATCTCCAGAACTGTCAGTTAAGTCATGAAAAAACAAATGGTCGTGATAATCAGCCAAAGCTCCACGAGAAAAAACATCTATACCTTCAAGGCTTGTAGAAAAAGACGATTTTTTACCACCATCGAGAAGACTGGTTAAATCATTCAATGCCTTTTTATTATTAGAAGCAACAGCACTAGAAATTGCAGTATCCCAACCACATGCAGTATATATATCGGCACTAACCGTGTTGTTAGTCATACGATTTAATACCTTTTCAACACCACTTACAGACTCATCAAATTTTGCTAATAAGTCGGCATCTCCTTGAGCTACATAATAGTTACGAACAGATGCAATACTATTTCGTGTATTTGTTATTTCTGTAGCAACAGCTTTTAATTTAGGCTCAATCTTAGAAGCATCTAAATTACCATTTACCTGAGCAAATGCTTGAGAAAGAGTTTGACGTTCAGCTTTTATAGTGTCTTGAAGTTTAGATATTTGCTGGGCAGTCTCTAGCTTTAACATATAACCACGTACAGAATTGTCATAAGCTCTTCGAGTGTTAGCATCTAAACTGTTTAAAAATGCTTGGTATTCGGGTGTACCTATTTTTTGTTTTAGTTCTTCATGAATGGCATCAACCGACCGTCCTCTAATTTTATTGTAAATTCCAACACGTTTACCTCCTGAATCAGAAAACCGGGCAAATTCTTCTATGGAGTCTGCAACTTCTGCAGCTAAATCTACCTTAACTACACCTGTTTTATTAGCAGTATCTCCCAACGTAAAAGCAGCTTTATCTTTATACAAACCTAACCCACGAAGTTGTAGGGCATCAGCATCAGTTGTAGGGACAGACACAGGATTAAGTATGGTGGCACGATTAACAAACTGCTTACGTGCAAGTTCTTCAAACCTAC
>JAGQNX010000109.1 GCA_020427865.1 candidate division WWE3 bacterium | reverse complement strand
TTTAATTTTTTTTTATTATAATTTTTTAAAAATTTAACTTTTAAATTTTTTTTTTTTTAATAAATTTTATAACATAAACATTTGTTATTAAGTATATAGGATTTATTTTTTTTTTTTTCAATCAAATTATAATTTTTGAAATATTTTGTACATCACAACAATATATTGTAATTATAGACAATTTATCACTATTAAATTCGAATTGAATCGAATTAAATTTATCTGTAATGCTTGCACTATTACTTTTACTTTCTGCAATTAGCGGTAAATATTCCGTAAAACCCGTGTTACGTTTAGTTGATTCGTAAATTTTACTAATCTCATCCATGTGGTCGCCAATTTGCTTAACTAGATGGTGATTAGTGAGGTTATCAATAGTTATATAATATATTTGTATGCTTTCTACTGTAAATACACCCTCCACTACTTTTGACTTTAAACTTGCAATAAATTCTACAATACTTTTATTTACTACAACACCCCCCGTGCTTATTTTAAAGATTATAATCTGGTTATTATACACTAATATATACCCATAAGGTGTTATATAGTAGTTTTTACCGTCATACTCTCAATATAGAAGCTTTTTTTTTCATATTTCTTGAAACAATTATTATTCTTATCAACTAAACTAAAAATGTTCTAGAATCATACAATATCCTATCTGATAGAGCAGATAATGCCTTATCAATATAAATACTATATTTGATTGTAACATATAGTTTATTTATTATATACCCGAGTACATGTACACCCATATAAATACGATGTTGTGGTAGTTGGCAAAATTTTATTAAAAATTCTAGCCACACCGTTACAATCTAAATAACGAGTTTGGATAGGTATATATATATATATATGCATGTGCATTATATTTAAAAAAACAAATCTCCACGCACTCACATTGTAGCGTCTGTACACATAAATACCATCACAAAAGGGTGGTATAAATAATAGCAGAAGGGTCAAAGTTTTTAACCAATGATTCACCCACTTCGCTTCGCATGTTTCTTACAAGTGCTTGCTCGCCGGTTTCGCCATTATTTATACCACCCTGAGGAAAAGTCCACTGATCGTATTCTCTTTTGTAAAATAACAAAACTTTGTCGTTGTTTATCAAACAACCTACTACTCCAGGTCTAAAGCCTGTTTTTCTTATGTCATTTATTTGTTCTAATGTGGGGCTTCTCATAGTGTAAATAATCCTTTTAATTTATTGTGGCAAATAATACTTTAAATTTTGCTCGTTAATATAAATTGCTTGTGCACGACCTTCTACAATTTCGCGGGCTACCTTACGTGCAATAGCCTCTAAGGTACGTCCCAAACTACGAATACCCGTGTCATAACCAAAAGGGCGTACTACTTGGGGCCAAAGGTTAGGATCAATAACAAGCTCACCTTCGCGTAGACCAGATTTAGCTAATATTTTTGGCATTAAATATTGTTGGGCTATTACAACTTTTTCGTTATCGGTGTACGAAGGCATTTTAATAACTTCCATTCTGTCCATTAATGCGGTGGAAATAGTACCTGTATTGTTGGCCGAACATATAAATAAAACTTTAGACAAATCTACAGGATAGTCTAAATAGTGATCTCTAAATTCGGGGTTTTGATTAGGGTCCAAAATCTCTAATAATGTTGCCATAACATCACTTAACAAACCTTCTTGTCCCGATGCTTTTTCGATTTCGTCTAGTAAAATTACAGGATTCATTACCTGTGATCTAATTAGAGCATTAATAATTTGTCCGGGTAAGGCTTCGGGGTAGGCTTTACTTCGACCTCTAAGTTCTAAAACAGAGCCAATGGCACCCATTGCTATACGCACAAATTTACGGTCTAGTGCTTCGGCAATAGAAATTGCTAAAGTGGTTTTACCAACACCTTGTAACCCTACAAATAAAAGCACAGGAGCTTTAGCTACAGCTTCTTCACCACGCTGAGTTAACAAAATCATAGTAGCTAAATACTCTAAAATACGTTCTTTAACGCCTTCCATTCCATAGTGGTTTTTGTCTAATGCTGTGCGGGCTAATCCAAGATCTAGCTTGTCTGTAGAGTATTTACCCCAAGGAATAGAAGTAATAATTTCTACATATCTAGAAAGAGTATCAAACGAAGAAGCATAACCGCCTGTTTCAGCCATACGATTTAAACGATTTAACATATCATGTGCACGATCTTTTAAATCTAGTGGAATGTTTTCTGTACCATCTACACGGTCGGATAAATGTTTAAGTTCTTTAAATAAAAACTCTTCTGTAGAGCTTTTAGCATCAGAAATTGTAGAAGATGGATTACTTTGAGTAGTCTCAGGATTCATATTTGAATAAATTTTAACACAAATATGAATACAATACCCCTTCAAACGAAGGGGTATGTTTGAATCCTAGCAACAGGAACACTGACCACAGTGATCTCCACGGCGACAAGCTCTACAACGTCCTTCGCTATGAGCAGGTAGCAGACTTGCTAATTTAGATAACAATTTACGCATAATCACACCTCCTTTCTACTCTTAGAATAAAGTATACGACTACAGAACTAAACGTGTAAAATGTAAAATGATACAATTTTAGGAATGCACAAATATACAATTGGAATTGTGAGTGTGTTTATAGTTACAATTGTCGTAATTACACAACAAAATCAAACACTAATAGAAGATAAACCTAACCTAAATTATAGATGGAATATAGTGTCAGGAGGAATCCTAAATATTAAAAAAAGCGTGTTATCTACAAATATAGGGGAGCTAAACACACAAAACCCCGTATATAAACTCTATCAAAACAAAGCCCCTATAGACTCCGATAACGGAAAACACCCCCAAAACCTATTTAAAATTACAACAAAACGCTCCTACATAAACTCCACACAAAAAATCACATATAAAATAAAAAAGCTAAACTTGTCTGATTCTCCAAACAGAAACAACACAAACGGAATCTTTTTACTTTCTAAATATAAAAACGAACAAACATACTATAAAGCCGGACTTAGAGTAGACGGAAATTTTATAATTAGCCGAACTCTTAATGGAGAAACACAAATACTAGCAGCAAAAACTTACTTTTTAGGAGACTACGACCGCACACAAACGCCATATTTAATAAACACCTCAGAAGAAGACCTATTAAAGTTTGAAACAATTGAAACCAAAGACGGCGTAATGCTTAAACTATACTACCGCGATACGCCTAAACGAGATTGGTTTACAATGTTAGAAGTCTTCGATCCTACAGATATGGCAATTGTAAGTAAAGGCAAAAATGGAATTCAAACAGATTTTATGGATGTCGAGTTTACAAACTATAAAACTTACTAAAAAGGCTCCCCGTAGGAAGCCTTTTTTAGTTACGCAAATTTAAATTACGTTAGGTTAGCGACGATCTCTACCACCAAATCTTCTACGACTACCGTCATCCCTAGAACCACCACGAGAACCACGATCATCTCTTCTACCCCCGTCACGGCGTCCACCATCTCTGCTGCCACGACCACCACGATCGCTACGTTCAGGAGCTTCATAGCCTTCTGGAGGTGTTTGCAATGCCTTTGGAGATAACGAAATCTTACCTGCTCTAGGATCAACTCCGATTACTTTCACTTCTAGAGTGTCTCCAACACTTACAACACTATGAACATCTTTAACATATTCATAAGAAAGCTCGCTAACGTGAGCTAAACCAACTTTTCCGGGGAGTATTTCTACCAATGCTCCAAAGTCTAATATTTCTACAACAGTACCTGTGTATACCTCACCTACGTTTATTTCTTTAAACATATTATCTACGTATTCGATAGCAGCTTGTGCTTTTTCTAGGTCTACCGAAGTTGCAATCACACTTCCATCTTCCTCTATGGATAACTCAGCTCCAGTTTTTTCTTGAATCATTTTAATATTCTTACCACCAGAACCTATTACAGTACCTATATCCTCTGGGCTAATTTTTGTGGTAGCAATCTTAGGTGCATTTTTATTTACACTAGAACGAGGAGTTTTAATTGCTTCTTCCATTTTATCTAGCACATGCATACGACCTGCTTTAGATTGTTCAAATATTTTAGGTAGTAAGTCCATAGGAATACCAAATGCCTTCATGTCGGATTGAATAGCAGTCACACCTTCACGTGTACCTGTCATTTTAAAATCCAAAAATCCATAGGCATCTTCCATATATGCTAAATCAGTCATAATTAGCTGTTTGCTCATATCGTCGTTAACAATTAAACCAACGCCAACACCAGCAACCATAGCCTTAATAGGCACACCAGCATCCATTAAAGCAAGAGAAGAACCACATGTAGCTGCCATAGAAGTAGAACCACTAGAACTCATAGTCTCCGAATTTACAATTATAGTGTAAGGAAAGTCAGCTTTATCAGGTAATACAGGAATTAAAGCTTTTTCACCAATCATTCCATGACCAATTTCACGATTTTTAGGGTATCCACCAACTCTACCTGTTTCACCAGAAGAATATGGAGGAAAGTTATAGTGATGCATATATCTTTGAGTACGCTCACCATATAAATCTTGCATTATAAGTTCGTCAGAAGGACCACCAAGTGTAGCTACACTTAACATTTGAGTAACACCACGTGTAAACAAAGCACTACCATGTGTTTTCGGTAAATAATCTACTTTACAGGTAATAGGTCTAACTTCAGTAATAGCACGTCCATCAGGTCTAATTCCTTTGTCCAAGATCAACTCTTGTAAAGCATGCTTTTTAATATCATCAAACACACTGTAAATTTCGGATTTAGAATATTCTGAAGATAATTGTCCATACAAATCCGCCCAGACTTCTTTAAGTTGTGCAGAGAGTAAATCTTTATCTAATCCCTGATGCATAAGTTCAGTTACCTTAGCTTTAGCAATAGAGTCTACTTTTGACACAAGTTCGGGAGGATGTGCAGTAGAAACATATTCATAACGCTCATCCGAAGGATTAATAGCTTTTGCAAAATCATTAATAAATTCGTATAAACCCTTTAGGTTATTACGGGCAAATTCTATAGCACCTAATACTTTTTCTTCTGGTAATACATTTGCAGAAGCTTCTAAGGCTAAAAACTTAAAGTCAGCACCAACAAAAGATACTATTAAATCTAATTCGGACTTGTGATGCAAAACCTCATAATCGGGATTTAAAACGTACTCACCATCAACATAACCAACTTTAGCACTTACCATAGGGCCTTCCCAAGGAATAGATGATGCGTGCAAACATGCAGAAACAGCGTTCATAAACAACACCTGCGGGTCAAAATCGGCATCTAAAGATAGTACAGTTCCAACAACTTGTACCTCGTCAGAAAAGTCTCTTGGAAATAATGGTCTAATTGCATGGTCAGCAGTTCTACCTATAATTACAGTTTCATCAGTGCCTCTAAAATCTCTTTTTTGAAATCTAGAAGACTTTATAGAACCAGCTGCGAATAGTTTTTCTTGATAATTGACTGTTAAAGGAAAAAAATCTATATCTGGATTATAACCACCAGATACAGCAGTTATAAGCATTACGGTATCTCCATAACTAGCTTTTAGAGCCATGTTACATTGAACAGCAAGCTCACCAGTTTCAAGAACCAATTTTTTCCCTGCAAAGTCGTATTCTTTACGAATTATTTGTTTTGGAATCATATATTTTATTTTTTTTCTCGCACAAAACCTAGGCAAAGGATTTACATAGTCTTATGCTATTTTTACTTGAGAACGTTAAAAGGGTAAGAAACGAGTTACTGCCTGCTAGCGTCTAGCACACAAGAATTCAGTCCTTAACCTTACGTCCCCTAATTAAATACGTTACTTAGAAAGTTCTAACTTTTCTACTAAACTGTTATAGCGTTCTTCGTCTCTGCGCTTTAAGTAAGTTAAAAGTCTACGTCTTTTACCAACCATTTGTAATAGACCACGACGAGAATGATTGTCTTTTTTGTGATTTTTTAAATGCTCAGATAAAGCAGTAATTTTCTCGGTTAAAAGGGCTACTTGTACTTCGGGAGAGCCAGTATCAGTAGAACTTAAACCGTATGACTTTATTATTTTACTTTTTTGCGGTTTCTGTAACGCCATAAACGTTGCAAGTATAACAAATATAAAAACTATATGCAATGCAAAGTAAATAATTTAGTAAATTAGCGATTTACTGTTATTTCTTTGGGAGTTGATATGTTTCCGGCAGCATCCTTAGCATATACTTTTAACATAAAAATACTAGATTGATTAGGAGAATTGTTTGTCAAAGAAACTGGGATAGTAACACTACCAGATGTAGATAATAACCTTGGCATTGAAGACATATAACCTAAACTATCGTATACCTCTACAAAATACTCAAACATTCCAGAAGTTCTAAAATTACTATTTGGCACAACTCTATCTGAGGGGTCATATGCATCTACTACTACTGAAACCGAACGTCCGGAAGACAACGCATTAACACGAGAGATGATAGGAGCACGATCATCTTTATAAGAGTTTTTTAAGTTTAT
>JAGQNX010000108.1 GCA_020427865.1 candidate division WWE3 bacterium | reverse complement strand
GACTTTGTTTGGATTGTTTTAACTGTTCTTTAACAGACTCGCGTAATTCTGGGGTGTCTTCTTGACCAGCAGAAACATAGTTTTTAACAGCAGTTTCTAGCTCTTCATCAGAAACATCTTCACTAGCTTCTACAAGCTTTTCTAGTGTTAATTGAAGCTTAAGTTGTTCATTAAAAACATCACGATCAAGACCTTGAGAAGATAGTGCAAAATCTAAAGTGGTACCCTGTTGTGTTAAAGTATCCGAAATTTTAGCAATCTCTGCATCTAGATCTTCTTGAGAAACGGTAATGTTTTTATTAGCTGCTTCCTGAGCAATTAGTTTTCTACGAATAAGTCCGTCAACTGCAGGAGTAGCAAATTGGGATTCTAATTCTGTCCAAACTTGATAACGAGTAATTGGGGAACCATTTACAGTAGCTATAACAAATAAATCTAAATTTAGGTACGCTATTACTCCTAATACTATTAGGGCAACAACCATTATTAAACTTACCAAGTGTTTTTTTACTAATGTAAAAGTAATTGGATGTGCAGCGGTTTCTAGTAACTCGTCTTGAACATCCTCAGTAAGTTCTTCGGTAACATTAACTTCTTCAACAACTTTCTTTTCGAACTTTGCAGATTTTAAATCGGAAGATTTAGAAGTTGTTTTTGAATTCTCTGTTTTTTTAGGAACAGCAGAAGTATTCTTTGAAACAGACTTACTTTTTTTTGAGGCAGTAGGGGTCTTCTTTTTTGTTTTAGTATCTTTATCACTCATTGTGCAAGTATAGCAGAATCTATAAAAATTACTTCATGACATTTTTTATATCACCAACTACTAACCATGCAGAAGAAATTCCAAAACCCATTTTATCAATATCAAAAGCAGAAACAGGAACAACATCTTTTAAAAAAGCTAAAATACAATACCTTTTAGAAGCACTTAAAGCCCATTTTTCAAAATCAAGAATACTAAGTTTAGGGGCAATTCCTTTTGCATATAATATAGAAATTTCCTGTATGATAGCTTCATTTAAATCTTCAAATTGAAGCACTTTAGAAACCACTGCTTTTGCAGTTACAGAGCAACCTGATTCTTTAAAATAAATTGTGTCTCCAGTACATATTTTATTCCAAGGTGCAATTTTATTTACATACCACCTAGACTCTATAGTTTTTTTTCCATCTAGTATGTCTTGCAACAAATTATCATCTTTAGATATTTTGGATTTTCTTAATATAGCTACATGATCCATATTTTTAGTTTAACAAAATATATGTTTAAATTAACTCAATGAGAAATAAGTTGCTACCAACACAAACATTAGTAATTCTGTTAGGTGCTGTATTTGGTGCAGTTGGATATATATATAAAATAGACTTAGACATATTTAAAACTATAGGAGCAATATTAATGATTGCTTCATTCGTAGGACTGATAACGGTAGTAAGTTTAGCTATACAAAGATATGTAATTCATGGGGGTCCTTATTTTCCTTCTAATAACCAAGCAACAGATGCAATTATGTTACTTGTAAAAGAGTTAAAACCAAAACTGGCAGTAGATTTGGGCAGTGGTGACGCTAAACTCCTAGTGAGAATAGGCAAACTAGGTTTTAAAGCACACGGATATGAGATTAATCCACTAGTAAATTTTTTAGGAAAACTAAATGTAATTCTTAACAAACAATCTGCAAATATTACATTATTTACTAAAGATTTATGGAAAGTTAACTACAACAAATACGATGTAATAATTCTATATGCAGCAATGCACATGATAGCAGACTTAGAAAAAGTATTATTTAAAAACTCAACAAAAGGGACATATATTATTATGAATAGATTTAAGTTTCCAAATAAAAAACCCCTAAAAATTGTAGATGCTGGAGAAAATAAAATTTATTTATATCAAGTTTAAGCTGATTTTTTGCGAGCTTCGCGGTAGCGTTTAGTAGCGTCTAGTTCTTTTTTTCTAAGTCTTAAGTTTTTAGGTGTTATCTCTAGAACTTCATCTTCTTCTAAAAAGGAAAGACATTGTTCTAAACTCATTACAGTAGGAGGAGCAAGTACTATAGCATCGTCACTTCCAGAAGCACGCATGTTAGTTAACTGCTTACCTTTTGTTACGTTTATTTCTAAATCTTGATCTCTACCGTTTAAGCCAACTATCATACCAGTGTAAACCTCAGTACCAGGGCCTATAAATACAGGTCCTTTACCTTGAGCTATGTTTAAACCATACCCAGCAGCTTTACCGGTATCAGAAGAAATTAATACTCCCTTACGTAGCTTTTCTAAACTTCCTTGTAGAGGAACATATTTAGAAAAAGATGAATTTGCAACTGCAGTACCTTTAGATAAGTTTTGCAAAATGCTTCTAATACCTAAAATACCACGTGTTGTGATTTCAAATACTAAACGTGTTTGATGTGGAGTTAACTCAACATGATTTACAAGTACACCACGTCTTCTACCTACTTCAGAATTTATAGCACCTGTATATTCATTATCTACATCTATAGTAAGTTCTTCTAAAGGTTCCATTTTTACACCATTTTCTTCTTTGATAATTACCCTAGGCATTCCTACTTCAAGTTCAAAACCTTCGCGACGCATGGCTTCTAAAAACACACTTAAATGAAGTTCACCTCTTCCAAACAATATATAACTACCGCCTTCACCTTGTTCAAAACGAAGTGCGATATTTGTTTGAACTTCTTTTTCTATACGACTTAAAATATGACGTCCAGTTAGTACACTACCCTCTTTACCCATAAAAGGGGAAGTATTTGGACCAACTGTTATGCTAATTGTAGGGGCATCAATTGCAATTACAGGAAGTTGCTCAGGGTTATTAGTAGCAGCTAAAGTGTCACCAATGCGAGCATTTTTAATACCTGTTAGTGCAATAATATCACCGGCTTGTGCAGTTTCTACCTCATCACGTCCTAAACCTTTATTAACATAAACTTTTTCGGCAGATACTTTTTCTTGCTCACCATTAGCATTTATTAAAATAATAGAATCCCCTGTTTTAATGGTACCTCTACGAATACGACCTATACAGTATTTACCTTTAAAGGCGTCCCAGTCTAGTGAAGAAACTAACATTTGAAAGTCTCCATTAGGGTCATTTTGGGGAGCAGGTACATACTGGAGTATTGCTTCAAAAACAGGCTCTAAAGTGGCTGCTGCTGTAGGATCAGTAGGAACTTCGTTCCAAGCTTTTTCATCTCTACCAATTGCATATAACACCGGAAATTCTAACTGCGATTCATCGGTAGCGAGTTCTAAAAATAAATCATAAACTCTATGCAAAGTATTATCTATATTTGCATCAGGCTTATCTATTTTATTTACAACTACAAGCACTTTTAAATTCATTTCTAGTGCTTTTTTTAAAACAAATTTAGTTTGGGGCATTGGACCTTCTTTAGCGTCCACAAGTAAAATAGCTCCATCAGCCATGTTTAAAATACGCTCAACTTCACCGCCAAAATCAGCGTGACCTGGCGTATCTATAATATTAATTTTGGTATCTTTATATGTTACTGCGGTAGTTTTAGCTAAGATTGTAATACCCCGTTCACGTTCTTGATCGTTGGAATCCATTATGAGTTCGGCACTCATTAAGGATTCGTTTGCTCTAAAAAGATTAGATTGTTTTAGTAAACCGTCTAGTAAAGTGGTTTTTCCATGGTCTACGTGTGCAATTATGGCTACATTTCTTAGGTTCATACAAACATTGAGTATACAAGATAATCAAAGGGTTTCAAGTACAGAGTTAATTATTTAACAAAAGTAATGGCATATCCAACATTACCAATACGGCCTGTTCGACCTATTCTGTGAATATAATCGGTGTAAGTTGCAGGCTCATCGTAATTGATTACGTGAGTAATGTCTTTAACGTCTATTCCTCTAGAAGCAACATCAGTTGCAATTAAATTCTTTATTTTATTTTCACGATAAAGTTCTAACACACGAGAACGTTTTTGTTGGGTTTTATCACCGTGTAATACACCAACCTTAACACCATGATCTTGTAAACGTCTAGCTAAAATATCAGCACCAATTTTAGTTTTGGTAAAAATTAATACCTTTCTAAAGTCAGCGGACTTTAACATATCAACTAAAACATCTTCTTTATTTTGAGGATCTGTGTATTTGACTATATTCTGATGAACATTTCTTCCAGGCTCTTGCTTTTCTATCTCTATTTGTACAGGCTCGTTTAATAATGATTCAGCTAGAGCACGTGCAGCCTTTGAAAGAGTAGCAGAAAAAAACAATGACTGACGGGATTTTGGTAATCTTGAGATTATATCTTTAACATCGGGGGCAAATCCCATATCTAACATTTGATCTACTTCATCCAATACAATATTGTTAAATTGAGATAAATCTATAGCTTTTTGATTAGATAAATCTAAAAGTCTACCTGGGGTACAAATTACAAATTCAGGGTCTTTTTTAAGTAAAGAAGCTTGTAAATGCATACTTGCTTTTCCTATTACTAATACAGAACTTAAACCTAAACGAAGCGTAAAAGCATTTAGTTCATTTTTAATCTGGCTGGCAAGTTCACGAGTTGGTGCCACTATCAAAACACGATTGTCACGATTTTTAGTAGCCTTATCAATTAATGGAAGTAAAAATGCAGCGGTTTTACCAGAACCTGTAGATGCAATACCTAAGATATCGTTATCTACCATTACATTTGGTATAACTCTAGACTGAATCCATGTAGGAAACTTAAATCCTTTTTTTTCTATATTTTCTAGAAGTCTGGTAGAAAAGTTGTATTCGGAGTAACGTGCATTAGTATCCAAGACAGCCTGCTTTTCGCTTGGCTTAGCAGTATAAACGTACATTTGGGGGTCAATCTTTTTACCATATCTTTTAAAACTACCTGATCTAGGAGCTTTAGAAGCAGAAGCAGAACCAAAACCTTTTTTATAAGGTTTTTTAAATCTGCTAGATTTATTATTCCCTTTTCTAGCACTATTATTTTTAGTAGATCTAGAACTGGAAGAAGCTTTATAGGAGCGTTTGTCGTTCATACACTATAGGGCAGAGAGTATTCTAGCACCTTATTAAGAAAATAGCTAGCTTATGCTAAATAACATTTAATACTCTACTTCCCTCCTTAGCTTGCATGCCTGATAGTGGAATAGTTACATAGAAAGTACTACCTTCTCCTTCGGTGGATTCAAACCATACTTTACCACCAATAGACTCAACTACAGACTTTACGGTATAAAGGCCTAAACCGGTGCCGTCGGTGTCTAGGTTTTTAACATTATTTGCACGATAAAGTTTTGAAAAGATATTTGATTTAGCACTTTCAGGAATACCATAACCATTATCCGCAACTTTATATAATACATGTGTTGGATTTTTAGAAAGTTCAGGAAACTGAGTAACAGTGACTGTGACTATGCCTTCGTTAGGGGTATATTTAATAGCATTAGTTAGCAAATTAGTAAATATAACTTCTGCTATATTTTTATCAAGATTTATTGTTGGAAGAGAAAAATCATAGGCGAAACTTATACTTATATTCTTTTTGCTCGCAGTTACCCCTACAGTTAATAAAATATTATCAAGCATTTCCTTAATGTTTATAGGTTCAGGTTTTATTATAAAAGTATTAGATTCTATACGAGCAACATTTAATAATGCTTCAATTAAAACACCCATGCGTTTACTACTATCCATAACTACGGAGGCTACGTCGGTTTGTTCTTTTGTTAGATTTCCAACATCTCCATTTAACAGCATTTCTATATACCAATTAATTGCAGATAGTGGAGTACGTAGCTGGTGTGAGGCTAATGATACAAAATCACTTTTTGCACGCTCTATCATTTTTCGTTCAGTAATATCATGCTGTACACCAACGTAGTACAGAGTTTTTTCTTTACTAAGAATAGGATATACGGCCAAAGCAGCTTCGTATGTAGAGCCGTCTTTACGTTTGTTTACTAGTTGCTCGGAAGAATATGGTTTACCGCCTTTAAGGGCTGACCACATTTCTATAAATACATCTGAGGGTGTTTGAGAACTGTTAAGTATGCGAGGGTTTTTACCTAGTGCTTCTTGGGAGCTATACTTATTTAGGTTCTCCCATGCCTTGTTAACATAAACTATATTACCATCGGCATCTGTAATTACTATGGCATCTGTAGATGAAGTGACTGCCATCTTAAATTTTTGAGTTTCTTTTACCTGTTCTTCTAGACTTGTGGTTTTTTCTAATAATTCCTTAGTACGAGACTTTACTTCGGAGTCCAAAGACGTGTAATAAAAACGTAATTTATCACTAAGTTGTACAAAAGTTAAAGCAAGTCGACCTACCTCTGTATTTTTTGTGGGCAGATAAGGGTCTATATCAAACAATAAGTTATCATTAGATATAGAAGTGACTGCACGAGATAAATGGTCAATAGG
>JAGQNX010000107.1 GCA_020427865.1 candidate division WWE3 bacterium | reverse complement strand
TTATGTAATACTTACTCGAATAATTGTGCCAGCTTTTAGAGTAAACAAACAAAAGGTGGGGACTAAACTTGCAGCACTAAATAATTCTTATACGTATGTACATACTTATCTAAAATTAATAATGAACAAAATACCAACGTGGCATCCAACGGGAGTGCAAGTAAGTGGCCTACACAAAGATTTTGTAGAGGCCATGAACTTAGGCACAGCCATCTCAACTGCAAACATAATTTTATTTATAATAGTTTTAATAAAAACACCGCAGGTATTAGGTAATTATCAATCTTATTTGGTATTGGGTTGGGCACTTTACAACATGTTTTGGCACGCAATGTATTTACATTTAGTGGCCAAATATATTTACACACATAAAAAAAGTAGTTTGATTTCTAGTTTGGACAAGAACTTAGCATTTATACAAAGGCATGCAACATTAGCCGTATACGGATTATTGGTGATTACTGTTTTTGTGGGAACACACACAGCATTACAAAACCCACAGGCTCCAACTAATCTAGCAATGAACGTTTTATTAAATAGGAATGGAATAAGCAATAGTGCCTTAGCAGGGGTAAATGTAACTACGCGTGCAGTTTTAGGGGCACAAGATGTAAGATTTTCTAACAAAATATATTTATGCGATAGTGAGGATGGTTTTTCTACAATAACTCCAGGAAAAGGTATATTAAATACATTAGCAACTAACGAAATAGCATTTGTACAAGCACCACACCATAACGTACTTTGTGATGCATATAATCAATAGATATCAGTATAGTTACTTTGATACAAAGGATTATTTAAACCCAATTCAACAGCTTTTACATAAAGCACATCTTTAGATATACGCCAGTCAACGCTTTCCCCTGCAATCTTATTTTCATTAAAAAAAATAATTGCATTAATCTGTTTATAATTGTTAGGTATTTGTACTTCTAACATATCTTTTAACCATGCGGCTTTATCACCACCATCTGGGGCAGAGTTAACTTCGGATAACATAACAGGTTTAGTTGTAATCGCAGTAAGTTCTTTATATGAATTAAAAAATACAGCATTAAAGTCTGCCCAATTACTCCAATCTTGGGTTGTACCCCAGTTATAACCGTCTATAGCAACCCAATCAACATAATCATCTCCAGGATACAATTTTTCATAAGGAACTGTTTTTGGGTGGCTAGTATTAAAAGACAAAACCCAGCTAACATTTGTAGCACCAGCTTTGTTAAATACAGTGTGCATGTGTTTCCAAGCGGATATAAAGTCTTTAGGAGTACTATTTTGACTTTCTATACTCCAATACATGTCAGGCAAATTCATCTCCCAAGCAAATCTAAATAGCACAGGGGAGGGGTGCTTACCTAAGTTAACTGCTATAGACTCTAAAAAAGAATCACACTTACCACTTGCAATATGTGAATATAAATTAAGATTACCCTTAGCACATTTTTCAAAAAACATAGGGTTAGAGCTAATCATAGGTGTCCAGCCTTTTTGTTTTACTACTGCAAGATTTGTAAGTAGAATAGGATCTTCTAAATAGGTCCAATCTATAAACAAATTAGCAATTGCCATTTTTTTATTGATGGAGGACTCAAAATCCGTAAGTTTAGAGGTATTTAATGTTCTAGTGTTATCATTCCAAAAATCTCCTACCCAGGCACCTATAAATACCTTACGTGGAGGAACTTTTTGAATACGTACAGGAATTTGAGATTCGGAAGAAAAAAACACTCCAATTAATATAATAAAACCAATACTAAATACTACTACGTAAAATCCAAACCAGCGTAGCATATAGAGATTAAGTACTAACCAAACAGATAGAAACTAATTGCAACAGAAGTCACTGCAACTAACCAGCCTAATACAACTTCTAAACCAGAATGGCGTTTTAAGAAAACGCGAGACCAACTTACGCACAAAGCTAAAAAAAACAAAACAATAGAAGTATAAATAGAAATAAAAATAGAAATACAACAACTACCTACAATAATAGCTGTATGTAAACTAACTTTTGCAAAATACTTATTTATAAAAAAAGAAATTACCAAAGTAAAGAGTGCGGCAGCTAAACTTAATCTAGGTAAACCACTCAAGTTTAAATACTTTAAAACACCTAGTAGTAATAACAAAAGTATAAGTAAAAATACATATAATGAGTCACGTTGAGTGCGTTCCGATACGTCAAAATTGCTAAACTTACCAGTTTTTTGATTATATAAAATGTAAAAAAAAGTAGGCATTACAAAAACAGATCCCGTTATAAACACAAGGAGTAAAGAACCACTTAAATTTTGAGTACTAAGATAAGATAACGAAAATAGAGTTGCAGGAATAACAACAAGAGGATGTAAAATTACAGAAACAAATTTAGCTAATTGATGCATATAAAAAGTTTAACATATATGTACATAAATAAATAAAGATCTAATGACTCTTTATAGGTCCTATGTTATCATCCGGTGGAAATGCCTTATGTAGCGTCCCAGTATTTAAACGATGTAGAACTTCTAAGAAAAGTAGGTATTTTTGATTCCCAAAATAAAGTAGTAATAAACGAACACTTTGAGTGTTCTGGATATATAGAAGATACAAGTAAAACCGAAATAGAAAAAGTACTAGCAGAAAAATACACAACTGAGGGCACCAGATTTATAAAACAAACGGGTATTACAACACTAGATTTATATTTAACCCACAATAACTTGCCCAAAAACTTTACATGCAGACTTAGACTATATCAATGCGAAAAGACTAATCAAATTAAAGCATTTAAACACATTGTCTCCAATAGAAACCCCAGACAAAATATGAATATAGAGGAAATACAAGCAAAAAATGAACTTATATATATACAAAAAATCCCGTTTAACAACAATCAAGAGCTACGAGAAGCATTGAAACACAAGTTTTGTAACAATTTTAAGCTGTTTACAGTTTTAAATAAAAGCACAACAAATTTTGAGCTAGAAACAGTTAGTGGATACGATGACTCCGAAACATTTGTAAAAACA
>JAGQNX010000106.1 GCA_020427865.1 candidate division WWE3 bacterium | reverse complement strand
TTTGGTGATATGAGTTTAGTAGGCCCTAGGGCATATTTTTCTTTTGAGCTTAAAGAACAGGAAGATAGATTTCCAAATACTAAAGAATTGATTAAAATTGCACTTACCACTAAACCGGGTATTACGGGAGTTTGGCAAACTAGTGGTCGTTCCGCGATTGGGTTTGAAGCGCGTATTAAAATGGATGCCGACTATGCAACAACCCGCTCAATACTGTATGATCTACTCATTATACTAAAAACACCATTTGTTGTATTATCAAAGAAAGGAGCATTTTAGTATGTCATTAGAAAATGGGACTCATCATTTTTCGAGTTCTAAACCAAAACGAAGCACTGTAGTTAAAAACCTTGGTAAAGGTAGTATTGTTTTGCTTGGAATATTAGCTGTTGTTGGGGCTGTGTTATTTTATTTTGTTTTAAGACCTGCATATTCTTTAGTCAGTAATGTTAATCAACTAAAGTCTGACGCAAATAACATTCAAAATGCACTTACTTCGCGTGATTTGTTAGCTTTAGAATCTAGTTTAGATAAAACTGAAAAAGACTTACTGCAGTTACGTAAAGATCGCGATTCTAAAGTAGGTTGGGCTAAAAACTTTGGTCTTACTAAAGCCTACTATGCTGATTCGGAGCACTTTATTAATGCAGGATTACATGCTGTTGCTGCAGGTAGAGAGTTTCAAGTTCTTGTTGTCCCTTTTGCAGATGCATTAGGTTTTAGAGTGTCTGACACTGCTCAAGTTGAGGAGTTAGGTCTTGCTGAAGCTTTTGCAGCTTGGGTTTCGGCTATGCCTTTAGTTGCAGACGATTCCGATGCTGTGCTTTTAGAGCTTTCTAAAGTTGGTGAAGAACTTTCTTATGTAGATGCCTCTAGATATCCCGAAAACTTTCAAGGAATCGCCTTGCGTGATAGCATAAAAGGCGCTCAAGATGTATTGACCCAAATTAATGATTTTGCTCCCGATATTAAACAAGCTTTAGTCATCGTACCTGATTTGCTAGGTGTGAACACTGGTGAAAAGAGATATATGATAATAATGCAAAACGACAAAGAAATTAGAGCTACAGGTGGTTTTTGGACTTATATTTCTACATTTAAAGTAAGTAATGGCTTACTTAATTCCGACTTTACTTCTTACAACTCTTATTATGTAGACGAAGTATTACAGTCTATAGATGCATTTCATACTTTTCCAAAAGTTCCGCCTGCATACGAAACTCACTTAAAGGTAGAACGTATGTTTGCGCGTGATGCTAACATATCTCCCGACTTGCCTACTTCTGTTGACCAGTTTTATCAAGACTTTTGGTTAGAAGCTCAACCATTGGTGCCTAATCAAATTAAATCTGTTGATGGAGTTATAACTATAGACACTAAGGTGCTTGAAGAACTTTTAGAGGTTACAGGTCCTGCAACAGTTAATGGTGTAACCTATACCCAAGATAACGTAGTGTTAGAGCTTGAAAAACTTGCAAGTTTAGCTTTAGCCGAACAAGTAAATCGTAAACAGATATTAGGTGATCTTATGCAAGCTATGTTAGTGAATGTTTTTGAGTCCGAGAGCAACTTGTGGCCAAAGATTATAGAGAAAGGGTTTGACCTTGCACTAAGAAAGCATGTAAATGGTGTTTTGTTTGATCCTAGTGCCCAAGCATTATTAGAGAAACATGGGTTTTCTAATAGAATCAAAGATCCTGTAACAGGTGATTATGCCTATGTGGTGTCTACTAACTTAGGTGGTGACAAGACCAACTGGTTTGTAACAAAAGATGTAACTCATACATTGACTAAAGAAGGCGATCGCTATGTTAGAACCGTAAAACTAGATTATAAGTATACGCGACCCTCTAGTGACTTTGATCCTTTTGTTAAGAGATTTAGAGATTGGGTGCGTGTATATGTACCTCAAGGTTCTGAGCTTATAAGTGTTGAAGGTTCCGAAGACACTACTGGTGAAGGCAGCGAGCGCAATAAAACTTATTTTCATGGATTTGTTACCTTAGGTCCAGATGAAACTAAATCTATTACCTTTAAGTACTATTTGCCAAATGCTGTTGTAAAAAACAATGAATACAGTCTCTATATTCAAAAACAATCAGGTATTGATGTAGAGAAACATCATGTTGTTGTAAATGGTAAAACCACTGATATTGAACTTAAGTGGGATGAGCAATTTAAGTCAGAACTATAATTATTACTTATGCTAGTGAAAAAGGCTCCTGTTTATGCAGGGGCTTTTTTTGTTTATGAAAAGATTTACTACCGAAGCTTTTATACTAAAACATACTAACTATCAAGATGCGGACAGAATCTATACTTTTGTTTCTGATGATTTAGGTAAATTTACTGCTCTTGCAAAAGGTGTGCGTAAGATATCTTCGCGTCGAGGTGGGTTGTTAGATAGTGCTAACAAAATAAAAGTTAGCGTCTCGGAAGGTTCTACCGGTTTTAAAACAGTATCTGAAGTTGTGTTGTTAGATTCTTATGCAAATATAAAAAATGACTTTGAGAAGTCTAGATTGGTTTTTTATGTACTTGAACTACTTAACCGTTTTTTAGAGGAGGGTAGTGTTGCTGGAGTATTTAACTTAGTAGATGTAACTCTAAAAAATATTTCTAGTGCTAATGATGATCGTAAATCGTTTTTAGCTGTTCTGGCCTTTGAAATTAGATTTATGCATCTTTTGGGCTACACACTTAATTTAACTACGTGTGGTAGCTGTGATGCTCCAATCTTATCACCTTTTTTGGGAGCAAAGTTTGATGTAAGTTCTGGATCTTTAATCTGTTCTAATTGTTTTGGTGGATTTCGAGCTACTAGCGATGTAATTAATATAATGATTTACCTTAATGCAAAAATATTTAATTTAGATAATGCAGAAGTTCCTGACTTTTCTTTAACTAATATTAGTTCAGCCTCTGATCTTGTGCGTTCATATATAAAAGAAATATCTGGATATTCGTTAAGTACAGATAAGTTACGCTAATTTATTGGTGCTTTAGAAAGCTGCTTATTTTTCCCTTTGTTTGATCTGCTAGCACTGTGTTTGCAGGTATCATTGTATATTCCCCAAATTTATCATTGATTAAATCTGCTGCACGCATTATTCGTTCTTTTCGTGCTTCTTGAGGCAGTAAAGGTATTGGCATATGGCTTTTTGAGACTAAATTAGACATGCTTACTCCAACAAGACGCGTTTCTTTGTTCCAATTAGCTTTTTTTAGAAGTAGCTGTGTTGCTTCGTATATACTGTATCCATTATCTATTGCACGGGTATTTGTTAAGCGTTCGTGATACCCAAGTTTATTAGAATCTCTAAGATATAAAGATACCGTTTTACCTACTACATTGTGTCTACGCATTCGTCGTGCGACCATTTCTGACAAACGTAATAGGTTTCTGTTTATAACTTGTCTGTTGTATGTGTTTGCCTTTAGTGTATGTTGATGGCCTATTGATTTAGGTGTTCTTTTGTATTCTGAGGGCTTTACTTCTGAATAATCTATTCCAAATGCCATGTTTTTTAAAGTATGTCCCGAAATGTTTCCAAATTCTAAATAGAGTGTTTCCACGTCTATTTCTTGTAGTTGTTTAACTGTTGTAATACCTAGATTTTCTAAACGTATACTTATTCGTTTACCAATACCACAGAAGTCACTTAATTGAGCACTCAACAAAGTGTCTTGCAAGTTTTGTTGTGTGACATGGTAAATACCATTTGGTTTATTCCAGTCTGATACAAGTTTTGCTGTTATTTTATTTGGTCCAATTCCAATAGAACATGTAATAACCTCGCCAAACATTTGTCTTATATCTTTTTTAATTTGTAGGGCTAAATTAATTGGGTTATCAAAAAATTTAAGTGTATTAGTAACATCTAAAAAACATTCATCTATACTAAAAGGTTCTACTAAATCTGTATACTTACCAAAAATTTTTAGACTTTCGTTGTGTATATAACTATATTTAGTGCCATCGCCTTTTATTCCAATTATTTCTGGGCACAGCTTTTTTGCCTTAAATAAAGGCATTGCTGTTTTAACCCCATATTTCTTAGCTTCTTTAGATGCCGAACATACAATACTTTTGGTAAGTGAACTGCCTCCCACTGCGATAGGTTTTCCACGTAATTGTCTATTTGCTTGTTGTTCTACTGATGCAAAAAACGAGTCGTAATCAATGTGCAAAATGACTCGGTTTTGTTGTTTTAATATACTGTTTCCCCCTAGAGGTTTTGACATTGTAGACATCATAATCTCCTGTATGTGCTTTAGCAAAGCCATCTGTATATACTTCGTTAAGTCTCCACACTAATGTTTTAGAATTAAAAGTTAGTTTGTAGCTTTCGGTTTTAGTTGATACTGCAAAATGGTGGTAGAGTGCATCTCCTTCATATGAAGTGTGGTAAAAGTCTAGGTTTTCGATGTTTATGTTTTTATTTTTCCAAGTAAAATAAATAGGTGTAGGGTATCCATAGGTAAAGTCCATAAGTACTTCTATTTGATCATTTATTTTATTTAGCATAAAATTATTATAACCAAACAAAACCCGAACATCAAGACTTAATTTTTATAAAAGGGAAAAATTTGTATCTTTTATAGTCTGCTCAACAGTTGTTTCTTTGTTAAGTAGTTTTACAAGTAATCCTTTAAGTTCTGCACTTTTTATTAACAGTGGTTGTATTACGTTGTTTATAGTAACTTGCGTAACCTCACTGTTTTTATAATAAACTGCGGATCTTAGGTCTATAGTATCTCCACTTGGATCTAACGCTAAAAACCCAAAGGGGGAATTAGTGTTATAAAGTTCACAATACGCTTTTATATCATTAAGCCTTTCTGTAGGAATCTCAGGAAACTTTATTTCAGCAGTAATTGTGTATTCATCTAAAAATATAGCTACGCTACCCATTAAAGAATCCTGTTTAAAGGCTATACAAACGTAATTCTCTGCATCAAGACCTAACTTTTGTGCAAAATCTTTTGAAAGATCTACAAATTGTTCTATACCGCATTTTGTAAATGTTGCTTTTATCATTTCTTTATACATATTTAAATGTTATCTTTAATTTTATATTAAATCCACCGATGAATATTATTGTTACTAACAACGTGTTATTCTAGTAATAGTTATGAAACTACAATCCCAAAACTTAGAAAATCTTAAAATTGCATACACCAAGTTTTTAGCACATGTATACACTTCTGATGTAGTGTTGTGCGGAGGTGTTGTAATGAGACACTATATAGAAAATGCAGGTTTAGAATACCCAAATGAATCTCACCATGATATAGACATATTGTTAAGTAATCCTGCTAGTCTTTATCCTAGTGTAAAAGAAGATTTTGTGATTAGGCATTATCATTTAAATAATGAGATGCATAGGGATGAGTTTTATTTTAATCTGTATTGTCCTGAGACTAAAATAGTACTGGATATTTTTGATGCTAAACCGTTTCCACCCATTATCCAAGAAACGGTTATGTTTGATATGCCTGTAAAAATTAGAAGCATTGAGGATCAATTTGCAACTCGGGTAATAGAACTTGCACGTGTCTTACAAGATACAAAAATACGCAAGTCTTGGTATGATGTTGTATTAGTGTTTTCGCAACTTATAGATTTTACACAGGCCAATTTTTACTATACGGATATTATTAATTCTTCTTGGTTTAAGAAATACGCTCCTGAGCTTCAAGAGCATCCAAATATAGAAAAAATGTGGAAATCTATATGTAAAAAAATAGAAAATATGCCCGAGCTTTTACAGGAAGATTCTGGTGCTACTAAAAAAGAACCTAAAGCCACCTATGAGTGTAAAGAATGTGTTGTACACAAAGAGTTTCCTATTACAGCTGCATAATTTATACTATGTATTGACACCAGAGTTTAGCGCGCATAAAATGCATGGTATAAGCTATGACCACCTTGGAAAAGTGCGAGCTTTATTTAGACACTAGAGTGGGCTAACTTACTAGCCAAGTAGGGTGGAACCGCGCAGGTACTTTTAACCTTCGTCCCTAACTAATGTATAAAATTAGTTTAGGAGATATTATGGATATTCAAAAAATAACTTCACTGTGTAAACGCCGTGGCTTTGTATTTCAAAGTTCAGAAATTTATGGTGGGTATGAAGCCACCTATGATTTTGGTCACTTAGGTGCCGAAATGCTGCGTAATCTACGCAACCTTTGGTGGACGGAATTTGTAACTAAACAACACAATGTTGTTGGTTTAGATAGTGCTATTATTTCTCATCCACGTGTTTGGGAAGCAAGCGGTCATGTTGAATCCTTTGCTGATGCAATGGTAGAAGACACTGTTACTAACAAACGTTATCGAGCAGATCATGTTATAGAAGATTTTTTTGCTAAAAACAATCTTGGGTCAGTTTCTGCGGATGGCTCAACATTAGAAGAACTAGATGAGCTAATTGCCAAACATAATATAACAAGCCCTGAGGGTAATTCGTTAAGTAAAGCTAAAAAATTTAATAATTTAGTGCAAGTAGAAATAGGCACTCTTGAAGATGCTAAATCCGTTGCGTATTTGCGTGGTGAGACCTGTCAACCTATTTTTTACAATTTTAATTTAGTACAAGAAACCAGTCGTCAAAAGGTACCTTTTGGTATTGCTCAGATTGGTAAAGCCTTTAGAAATGAAATAAAGGTAGGTCCGTTCTTTTTTAGAACCCGCGAGTTTGAACAAATGGAACTAGAAATGTATGTACATCCCGCTGATGCTGATGCACATTTTGCTAAATTTAAAGAGTGGTGTATGGATTGGTTAAAAGGTCTTGGTATCTCTGAGTCAAAACTACGTTTACGAGATCAAGAATTTAAAGAACGCGCCCATTACAACAAGGTTGCCACAGATATTGAGTATGAATTTCCTTTTGGATGGAAAGAATTTCAAGGTATTCATAATAGAGGTGATTGGGATTTGACTCGGCATGGTGAATTTTCAGGCAAAGATTTATCTTATAGAGATCCTGTATCTGGTGAAGTTTATATACCCCATATTGTGGAATATTCAATTGGACTAAATCGTCTTATGCTAGTTTTACTTTGTGACGCGTACACAGAAGAAGGGGATCGTGTAGTATTAAAATTACACAAAGATATTGCACCTTACAAAGCTGCTGTGTTTCCACTTGTTAGAAATAAAGAAGACATAACTGCTAAAGCTCAGCAAGTTTATAAAACTCTAGTTGCACAAGGCATATCTGTGGATTGGGATGATCGCGGTAACATTGGAAAGCGCTACTTATCTCAAGATGAAATAGGTACTCCAAAATGCATTACCATAGATTACACTACATTAGAAGATGAAACTGTTACAATCCGAGATAGAGACACTGCAAAACAAGAACGTGTGCATATTTCGGAACTGACTTCCTTGATTTGCTAATAATATAGTTTAGTAGACTAAAATTTATATGGTGAGTAATGGAAAGTATTGTAAAAAGGTCACAAAAATTTGCAAAAAAGTTTCACAGCAAAGACTTACGTCTTTCTGGTGAAACGGTGTATGAGCACACTTTAAGGGTATTCCATACGCTGGAAGACTCTGGTGTGGTTGATGAACGCATATTATCGGCATCAATCTTACATCATGCTTTAGACAAAAGTGATGCATTGGTAGATGAACTTAGTTCTACTTTCTCGTCTGAAATTGCACAGCTGACTCGAGATTTTAAACGCTTAACTACACTACATGTAAAGTTACCTGAAAGTTCTAATAAATTTCACGATCAAATAGTACTTACTTTTTTAAATTATGCAGCAAATCTTGATGTGTTAACTATACGTTTTGCCGACAAAACTGACAACGTAAAAACATCTTTAGTTTTTCCGAAAGACGAGCGTATACGTATTAGCACACGTGCTTTAGAAATATATGCACCAATGTGTAGGTTACTTGGGTTAACTAAGTTTGTTACTGAACTAGAAGATAATGCATTTAAAATATTGCAACCACGTAGTTATCATGAAATAGATAAGTACTTACTGTGGGTAACCCCATATGTACAAGCCTTTTTAGATGAGGCTACCGAGGTAATAAGAGATTTACTAATTGAACGTGGTATAACACCTGTTTTATCCAGTCGTATTAAAAGCATTTACTCTATCCATAAAAAAAACTTGTATACACAACGTAAGGGTGTTGAACTACAACAAGATTTTTCGCATCTATTTGACGTTGCTGCATTAAGAATTATTGTAGATGCAATTGAAGATTGTTATTTAGCGGGCTCAATAATAGAAGCACTCTTTGATACTATTCCTATACACACTGCGGACTATATAACGCATCCCAAACCAAACGGTTATCAATCTATTCATTATGTATTTAACGCTACTACAAAGTTTAAAGCCGAGGTCCAAATACGCACACACCAAATGCATGACGCAAGTACATTTGGTATTTCTAGCCACGTTTTTTATAAAACAGGTGCTGACTTAAAGCGTAAACTTTTAGAAGATCCTGCATGGTTAAAGAAAATAAATTATTGGCAACATGATGAATATGTTACTGCCTATGGTGAAATTAAACACAAAAATGTATACGTATTTACGCCCAAAGGAGATATTATTGTGCTCCCTAAAAATGCTACTAGTGTTGATTTTGCCTATGCTATTCATGATGATGTAGGAAACTCCTGTGTTGGTTGCAAAATTAATGGTGTAATTGAAAAACTAAACACGCCTTTAGATAACGGAGATACTGTAGAGATTTTAACACGCTCAAATAAAACAATGCCTAGCAAAGATTGGCTATTGTTTGTAAAAACTTCTCGAGCACGAACTAGCATAAAGAAAAAACTCAAATAAACATTCGGGATATATTTGTATTGTGCTTTTTTATTCATTGGTGCATTATGGATACAGAGTGGTGATAAATGGTGAAAAAGTTCCACTCACACTGCCCCACTTTTTCACCACCTAGATTATGAAGATGTTATTGGGGGAATATTCCCCCAACCTTACAGATGGTTCACGTCTTGCATTACCAAAAAAGCTCCGTGAGCAAATAGATGAAGATACAGTAATTCTTACAAAGGGTTTTGAACCTTGCATATTTTTGTATGCATATTCGGATTGGTTAAATGAAACGGCCAAGCATATGGAAAATTCT
>JAGQNX010000105.1 GCA_020427865.1 candidate division WWE3 bacterium | reverse complement strand
GTTTAATGTGGAATATACTGAGGTAGCATTATAGATAAAAAAGCTACCAAATATACACAGTATTAATAATATATATATCAACTTTGAGTTTTGGGCAGATTTGTTTAAATGCATTATAGTAGTCCAATAAATAATCCTATAACTGCTAGAGCAGCACCCATTAGCCAAAATCTAATTGTAACCTTTGTCTCAGGCCAGCCTGCCACTTCAAAGCCGTGGTGTATAGGTGCCATTCTAAAGAGTCTCTTTTTAGTAGCCTTGTATACAAGTTGCTGTAAAGGACTTGTTATACCATCGATTAAAAACACACCACCTACTACTATTAATGCTATCTCACGATGCATTACTATAGATATAGTTACAAGAGCTGCTGCTAGTGCATGTGATCCTACATCACCCATAAATATTCTGGCGGGGTTAACATTAAAATATAGGAATGGAATTAGAGCTCCTACAACTGTGGCACAGAAAACAGCTATTGAGTTGTAAGAAAGTGTAGATGATAATGCCCAAAAAGCAATGAAAGCTATAATGCTTAAGCCCCCAACTAGACCATCGATTCCATCAGTAAAATTTACAAAATTTAAAAATGTTAAAAAGAATAGAAACAAAAAGATAGGATAAAAGAATCCTATATTAACATTTCCTATTAGAGGAAGCCAAATATAATCCCACCCTAATTTTACATAGGTCCAGTAACTTACAAAACCTGCTATTCCAAACTCCAGTATAAATTTGTGAGCAGTAGTAAGACCTTTTTCGCTAGATGAACCTACAATATTGGCCAATTTTTTAAATAGAGACCAAGGTGCACACAATAGATTTATTAATTTAGAATTAGCTAAGAGTTTTTTGATAGTTGCTATTTTGCTATTTTCAAAAAGTTGACTTAAGTTAGATTTTTTATATACCTTTGTAAAATCTTCTAGGGCACCAAATAGTCCAGATATTGCGGCTACAAAGGTTGGAAAAAGTGCCTGTGTTCTGGAGTAATTAAACAAAAGAGTAACGCCAGAAATTGTAAGTAAAAAAACAAGTCCCCCCATAGTGGGTGTACCTTTTTTTACTAAGTGTGTCTGTGGACCATCCGATCGTATTTTTTCGCCCATATGGTATTTGTAGACAAAAGCTATCCATATAGGGTACAACAAAAATGTTATTAAGGCCGTAACCATTAAATAAAGTAGTTGTTCAAGCATTAATATCTATTATAGCTCCTAATTTGGAGAATCCTAATAAGATTTCAGAAAGATCGTTATTTAGTTCGTCAGATACACTGATTTCCGTTTCAGTACCTGCACTAATTGCAGCAATAATAAGTGGTATAGCAACATCTAGATCTGTTACACTGGTCTTAATACCTTTGAGCTTTGTTGGGGAAGTGATATTTACATAATCCATATCTTCAGAAGACACATGCAGTTTTATTTTGGTCCCCATCCTATTTAGTTCTTTAGAAAGCTCCTTACATACCGCAGCATTTTCCATATAAATATAGGAGTCTCCCTGAGTGCACAAGGCTAAAAGAACAATATAGGGTAGTGCGTTATAATTAATTAAAGTCTTATCGGTGTAATTAAGATTAAGAGGCTCTTTTTCACTTTTTGCTCGCCAAACTCTAATGTCAGAAGTTCCAAATTCATATCTAAAACCCATCTTAGATAATAAACTTGTAAACCCAAATAAATTATCTCGTGAAACGTTTTTTAAGGTTACATTACCTTTTGTTAACAGCGTAGCAACTATATAAATTATAGAATCCTTTATGTCGGAAGGTATTGTAAATTCGGATAATGTGCAAAACTTTTCCGAAGTAAAAATCATTTGCTGAGAAATGTTATCTATGTGTATTTCATTGGCTCTCATATATTCTAGCGTCATTTCTACTTCAGGTAGATTAGATAAGTTTGCTATAGCAGTTTTAGAGAAATTGTATGTAAGGGAAAGTGCTAGATATGAAAGAAAGCTATCATGATTTACTATGTGTAATGTGCAGTTTTCTGAAAAATTTGCTCTTAGTACATAATGACTAGAATCACTAACAACCTCTATCCCAGCAGCTTGCCACATATCTCTTATTTTATCTAAATATTTAGGGTCTTCATGTAAAGGAATAGGTACAATGGCCTTACCAAATTTTTTTAAGAGTGGTCCAACTAATAACAGTGCATTTTTTGATTTTGCTCCATAGGCATATGGAATCTCGAATTGAGATAATCCCATGGGAGAAACCAGTATTCTACTTTTACTTACTTGTTCAAGCTGAACACCTAGCGTTTTGAGTACTTCAATTAAGGTACTTACCTCACTGCAAAGTTGCACATTTTCGAGAAGAATTGGGGTCGTATTGTAAAGACTTTGAACAATTATATTAAGCAGTGCTTCCTTAGACCCTTTTACTACAATATCTCCTACTAACGAAGTGTCACCTTTTATTGTTATCTCAGGCATTTATAAGCTTAAAACTAATAAAACCGAAGTTACTACCAAAAGTAAACCGCATAGTATTGTTGCAAAGAATATAAATTTTTCTAGTCCTCTACGCGAGGAATATTGACCTGCAATACTGCCAATATTTGAGGAAATACCCCCATCTTTGTTTTGTAACAATACCAAGACTGTTATTAGTATAGAAAGTATTATCTGTCCGATTTGTAAAAACAAATGTATTTTCATATCATTTTTTAACTTTACACAGCCAACTAAAAAAATTATAAGTTAGGCTATATAATAAGGCAGAATATACAGTAGACCAGAATAATGTCAACTTTTTGGCAGGCAGGTCTACTCCAAAGATTACAGCTTTAGATATATTTGCGGGCACTATATCAAAGCCTGCTATAAATATATTTAGGGCATGCAGCGTTATAATAGTCATTGCAACGCTAAGTATTAAAAATAATACTCCGCTGGAAGGTAGCGAGATTAAATCAAAGATAGGTGAAAGCAGTAAATTGAGAAGTGTTAGCCCTAGTGAAACATACAAAAAAGTGTATAAAGAATTTCCAGCAAACTGATAACCATTAATGACCCTTATAGTTACTATGAGTGCAATTATAGAAAATATAAACGATCTTAAAAGAAGTTTCATAAAGTTAGTTAATCCTTTGTAATCTTAACTTATGATGATAAGCTTGCGCAAATCTATGCGCTTCATCTCTAAGTTTTTGGAGTAATTTTAGTCCTGCATTTCTTTTACTTAATACAAGTTCACAAAGTTCTTCTTGTTCAAAGTATACTATTGTTTCATATCTTTTTGCGAGACCTATTAAAGGTATTTCTAAATGAAGCTCGTCTAAAACGGACTTTACAGTCGATACTTGCCCCTTTCCCCCATCTATAACAAGTAAGTCAGGAAAACCCCACTTTTTTACATTGCTAGATGTTGTTAATTCGCGCTTTAACCGGCGTGTTAATACTTCGCGTAGCATTCCAAAGTCGTCAGGTGTATTTTTTGAGTTTATTTTAAATCTTCGATATGAACTCTTATCTAGTCTGCCCCCAGTAGCCACAACCATAGATCCAACGGCATCTGTGCCAGATATATTTGAAATGTCATAGCATTCTATTCTATTGGGTAAATCGTTTAGGTTTGGGATGTTATTTACAAGTTCTTCCAGAGACTCTGTAATTAAATCTTCTACTAAATATGGATTTTCAACATATGAATCAGCTGTCTTAAAAGATTTTCTAAGGTATGCAAATTTTTTTAATAAATCTCTATAATGGGCAGCTTCTTCATACCTCTTTTCTTTAGAAGCTTGTTGCATTGATTTTTCCATATCATTTAGTAGCTTCACTGAGTCTCCAGATAAAAGTCGCTTAATACTTTTTATATCCTTTTTATAAAGGTCTACATCTACATCATTTAAGCAGGGTGCTTGGCATAATCCTATATGACCATACAAACAGGGTGAGTTTAATTTTTGATGCTTAGAAAATTTGCTCGGTGAACAATCCCTAAAAGGTAATAACTTTCTTATATACCTAAGCATATATTTTGCTGTATCCCCATGAGGATATGGACCAAAAAGTGCCTGTGGCTTTATAGTACCGTCATCTAAATCTTTTTGGCGTGCTAATAGCACTTTGGGCAATGTTATTATTTTATTGTTTTTAGTAAGTTTCTCGGACACGATAACAATGTACAAATAGGACTTGTCGTCTTTTTGAGCAACATTGTATTTAGGTTTATGTGTCTTAATTAAGGAAGCCTCTAAGATCAAGGCTTCTAACTCTGATAACGCTTCAATGTATTCCATTGAACATATGTTTTGCACTAGAGCATATGTTTTTGTACCAAGCTCAAGTTTGGTAAAAAAATAGGAACCAACTCGCTTTTTTAAATTCTTAGCTTTTCCTATATAGATTATCTGCTTTTTAGCATTTTTATATATGTACACACCGGGCACATTAGGTAATGCTTTTACTTGATTTATAAGATTTTCACTATGCTGTGCCATATAATTAGAGTTTAGCATTATACGCCTTTTACGTATTTAACATTAAAGGTAAAATCATTATGTGAAACGTTTTTATAAAATGCTTTTAGCCTTAGTACTTGTACTTTGTGTTAAAAATTCTAGAGTTGTTTTTGCCCAACAATCACCTTTTGAAACTGAGTTTGTAGTTGAATACAGTCTAAATGAATATGGGGAGGCTAGTGTTACGCAAGATGTCTCGATTGTAAACAAAGAAAAGGATGCGGTTGCTACTACATATAGTTTAACTGTTAATGGCATGCAAATTTATGAGATTCAGGGATTCGAGGGTTCTAAGGAGATTCCTTTAGATGTGAACTTAGATAATGACAAGACTGTGCTAAAAACTGAATTCAAAGATTTTGTTATAGGAGAAGGCCAAAAGAAAGACATTAGACTAACATATAAAACTAAGGACATTGCTGCAAATGTGGGACAGGTATGGAACATTAACATTCCAAAAATCGCTACTTCAGATTTAACCCGCGCCTATGATATAAAACTGATAGTACCCAAAAGCTTTGGTGAAAAAATTTATTTATCACCAGCACCTTTAATTGAGGAACGCTCAGATCTAAACACTACTTACATTTTTAATAAAGATTTAATTAACAACGTGGGAGTTAATGGCTCCTTTGGAAACTATCAGAGACTAAACTTTAAAATAAACTATGATCTGGAAAATAATTCAAAATTTGCAGTTACTAAAAATATTGCATTGCCTCCAGACCTAATTGGTCGTCAGCAAGTGACATTTAAATCTTTAAAACCTAAACCGAAAGAAATAACTATTGATGGAGATGGGAATTATTTGGCCTACTAAAATATTAAAAGTGTGGAGCATGTAAGTATTGAGT
>JAGQNX010000104.1 GCA_020427865.1 candidate division WWE3 bacterium | reverse complement strand
AATCAAAAAGTAATAGAAAAACTAAAAGACGATCCATTAATGCCCTTACGCCACACGGCAGAGCATATTTTGCATATGTCTGTTCAGCAACTTTTTCCAGATACCAAAAAGGTAATGGGACCTCCAATAGAAAACGGATTTTATTTTGATTTCGATCTAGAACAAAGCATAAAACCCGAAGACTTTGAGGCAATAGAACAAAAAATGCGAGAAATAGTAGAAGCAGATCTCCCAATTTCTAGGAAGGAAGTAAACATAGAGGAAGCAAAACAAATTTTTGCCAACAATCCTTATAAACTTGATACCCTTAATGAAATAGAGGGTAGAGGAGAAGCAATTAGTTTATATAGCATAGGTACAGAAGGTGAAGTGTTTTATGACCTAGACCTTTGTGCAGGACCACATGTACAAAGTACGGGGCAAGTAAAAGCGTTTAAGCTCTTAAGCCTTGCGGGTGCGTACTACAAAGGGGACGAAAATAACAAAATGCTACAACGAATTTACGGCACCGCTTTTGATTCTAAACAAGCACTTGATTTATATTTAGAAGAACTAGAACAACGTAAAGAAAACGATCACCGTAAACTTAATCAAACTCTAGATATATTCACTATGTCAGAACTGGTAGGTAAGGGCTTAGTAATGTATACACCTAACGGAACAATTATAAAAAACGAGCTGAGAGATCACTTGTTAAAAATCTGTAAAAAACACGGTGCAAAAGAAGTAAATATTCCACACATGGCTAAGATTGATTTATATAAAGTATCAGGACATGCTGAAAAGTTTGCAGACGAGTTATTTAAAGTAACAAGTCACTACGATGAAGAATTTGTACTTAAACCTGTAAATTGTCCTCACCATACGCAAATTTATGCATCTAGACCCAGAAGCTATCGAGATTTACCTTTAGCATATGTGGAATCTACCCAACAACACAGAGACGAAAAACCAGGTGCAATGGTGGGACTCAACAGGGCACGTTCATTTGAGATAGATGATGGGCACACCTTTTGTACACCAGAACAAATAAAAGATGAAGCAATTAAAATGCTTCATATAATGAAAGAATTTTATGAAGTTTTTGGTATGTGGGGTAAACACTGGGTTTCTCTTTCATTTAGAGATCCAAATACTCCCGACAAATATATTGGAGACAATAAAGGATGGGAAACAGCACAACAAATATTAATAGAAATAAATGAAGAACTAAATCTAAACGGAAAAATAATGGAAGGTGAAGCAGCATTATACGGACCAAAAATAGATATAATGTTAAAAGACGCTTTAGGAAATGATCGTCAGCTAGGTACGGTACAAATAGACTTTGCGATGCCAGCTAGATTTGGCTTAACGTATACAGATAGAGATGGTCAAGAAAAAACTCCAGTAATGATGCATAGAGCCATTTTAGGTAGTTATCACAGATTTATAGCAAATTTGTTAGAAAACACAGGTGGTTCGCTACCCGCATGGTTAGCACCGCAACAAATAGAAATAATACCAATTGCAGACAAACATTGGGACTATGCAGAGCAAGTAGCATTCAAATTGAGAGAACAGGAACTTAGAGTAGAAATAAATAAAAAAGATGACACAATGCAGTCTAAAATTAGGGATGCTCAAGCAAGAAAAGTACCATATATGTTTATATTAGGAGATAAAGAAGAACAAAACTCCAATGTAAGCATAAGGCTACGAAATGGCGATAATGTAAATGGTATTTCACTTGAAGAAGCTATACAAAAAATTACTCATATTTATTTGACTAAATCACAACAATTATGGTAGATTATTCCTGCTAGGGCAACCTAGCAGGCTACTTGCAACGTAGTCTTAAGCGACTAAAATTTGTAGATAAACAACCCTTCCTGCCCAAGGAAGGGCAGCATTTTCAAACAATACACAGGATCATCTGTGGATTTTTTGTATGTTGAAGTAGGGAAACAGTATAAGAGAACAACACTACGTAAACAATAAAATAAGATTTTCTCAAGTAAGAGTAATAACAGACAGTGGAGAAAACCTAGGAATTATCTCTACAAAGGATGCTTTAAGAGAAGCACAAAATAGAGAGAAAGACTTAGTAGTAATATCCGCAAAAGCTAATCCACCTGTAGCTAAAATTTTGGATTACGCAAAATTTCTATACGAAACCAATAAAAAAGCATCTGCTACTAAAGCTAAAGCCAAACAAAGCCAACAAAAAGAATTACGTTTTGGACCTTCTGTAGGAGAAGGGGATCTAAAAAGCTATATAAAACGTGCCAAAGAATTTATAGGTGAAGGAAATAGAGTCAAAATCACAGTAAAAATGAAAGGACGCGAAAATCAATATCCACAGATCGCTACAGATAAAATAAAATATATGGCTAATGAACTAGTAGAACTAGCAAAATTGGATGGAGAACCTAAAAGAAACGGGAGCCAGATAATTGGTTTTTTTATAAAAAAATAACGCTCAAACATAATGTTTGGCAAAAAACCGTGTATATAGTACAATTACCACCGTTATAAGTAATTGAATGGGTTTAAGCAATATGCCTAAGATTAAAACAAGAAAAAGTTTGTTAAAAAGACTAAAAATAACTAAGACAGGAAAAGTACTTAAAAAAAATGTACGTTTAGGTCATTTAAATTCTAAATTAAGTGATGCAGCACGTCGTAGAAAAAATACTTTTCGTCAACAAACTAATTCGGGACATCTTAAATTGTTTAAACAGTTAATTCCAAATTCGGGGATAAAATTAAACCCAGAAAAGTAAAATGCCAAGAGTAAAAGGTGGGCCAAGAGCTCGCGCAAGACACAAAAAAATAGTAAGTCTAGCTAAAGGATATAGAGGTACTCGTAGTACCAATATTAGACGCGCTAGAGAAGCAGTATTACGTGCAGGAGAGCATGCTTTTAAAGGTAGAAAACAAAGAAAAAGAGATTTTAGAAGATTATGGATCTCAAGACTAAGTGCAGCATTAACAGGGTTTAATATTAACTACAGCCGATTTATAAAAGCATTACAAGATTCCAAAATTGAACTAAATAGAAAAGTATTATCAGAACTCGCTGTTAGAGATCCAAAAGCTTTCGAAAAAGTAGTAGAAGTAGCTACAAAAGAATCTAAGTAAATTACCCACAAATCTTTATTTCACAAATAGCATAAAGACTGTTATTATAGCGTAAATAACTATTTAAAATTTATTTGTGCTAGATCAGATCAATCAACTAAAACAACAATTTAATACAGAGCTCGAACAACTAAAAACACATCAAGAGGTGGATAATCTCTATTTAAAGTATTTTTCTAAGTCAAACGGATTAACTACTATTTTGTTAAAACACCTTGCAACTATGAGCAGCGAAGAAAAGCGAGAATTTGGACCTACACTAAATAATTTACAAAACGAACAAAAAGCAGTTATAGAACAAAAAAGAACACAACTAGAAGGTGCAAAAATATATGATAACACTATTGACCTTACTAACCCTGTTCCTACTACAAACTCCGGAATGTTACACCCGTTAACGCAAGTTGTTCGAGAAATGAATGAATTTTTTAGATACTACGGATATTCAGTATACGATGGCCCCGACATAGAAAATGCAGATTATAACTTTAGAAGACTAAATCTACCAGAGGGCCACCCAGCTACAGACCTACAAGACACGTTATTTATTGCAGAACCAGACATCTTATTAAGAACGCATACGTCATCAGTAGAGGCACGCGCACTAACAGATTTAGAACCCCCAATAAGACTGGTAGTACCTGGAAGATCATTTAGAAACGAAACACCAAGTGCAACCAATGGAGCTTTTTTTCATCAGTTTCAAGGTGT
>JAGQNX010000103.1 GCA_020427865.1 candidate division WWE3 bacterium | reverse complement strand
TTTACAGGTAACAAACAGCACAACGTACTATTAAGAACAGTAGCTCTAGAAAAAGGGCTTTCAATTTCGGAATATGGTATAAAAGAAAACGGGCAGTTAATAAAATATTCTACAGAAGAAGAACTATACAAACGGTTAGGTTTACCCTATATTCCACCATATCTTCGTCAAGGTAGAAACGAGATAGATAAAGCTAAAGCAAACAAACTCCCTAAACTTATAACACTAAACGATATTAAAGGTGATCTGCACACGCACACTACTTATTCAGATGGAACAAACTCAATAGAAGAAATGATACAAAAAGCCATTAGTTTAAACTATGAATACATAGGAATTACCGACCATGGACCAAGTGTACATTCTAGAGGTAGATTTGAGGTTTTGGGAATTATAGACAAACGACGTGACGAAATTAGCAAACTAAATGAAAAGTACGACAATATAAAGATATTTTACGGATACGAGATAAACTTATTAGCCGATGGGGAAATGTCTATGCCGGATGATTTAATGAAAAAACTTGATTATGTAATTGCAGGATTACATACAGCGTTTAATCAAGATAAGGAGACAGCTACCAGAAGAGTAATAAACGCAATCGAAAATCCAAATGTTTTTATGATTGCCCACCCTTCGGGTAGAATTATTAACCAACGTAAGGCAGTAGAACTTGATTGGGAACAAGTATTGGATGCAGCAGCAAGTACAAATACAGTGCTAGAGATAAACGCACATCCAAATCGATTAGACCTTGCAGAAGACCTAGTTTTAGAGGCTGTTTCAAAAAATATTAAACTCGCTATAAACACGGACGCACACTCCACAGCAGATATGGACCTAATGCAATATGGAATCGATGTAGCTAGCAGAGGGTGGTGTACCAATGCTAACATCTTAAATACATTGCCATATGAAGAAATAAGCAAAATTATTAAAGTGAATAAATGAATTCACTTGTAATATTTTTTATGTATAATGCATTTAAGGTTATACAAATAAGAAAGGAAAAATATGAATCTCGTATATGTAGTGCTAATACTTATAGCAGCTTTAGCTGTATATGTGTTAACTGTTTACAATAAACTCGCACAATTCACAGTAAAAATAAAAGAAGCATGGAGTCAAATTGACGTACAATTAAAACTTAGAGCGGATTTAATACCAAATTTGGTGGAGACTGTTAAGGGGTATGCAAAACACGAAAAAGACGTGTTTGAAAATGTTACAAAAGCACGTGCAGCAGTAATGAGTGCAACTAACCCTGATCAAGTACAAGCAGCCGACAACATGATGACCAGTGCTTTAAAATCTCTTTTCGCTGTTGCAGAAAACTACCCAGAACTAAAAGCTAATGAAAACTTTATGAAACTACAAGATGATCTAAAAGCAGTAGAAGAAAAGATTGCGTATGCAAGACAGTTTTACAATGCAGTTCTCCGAGATTACAACAATTTGGTTGTTACAGTGCCAAGTAGTATAATCGCCAAAATGTTCGGCTTTGCACAAAAAGAATTTTTTGAAGCGAGTGCACAAGAACGACAAAACGTAGAGGTAAGCTTTCAATAATTTTAAACAACTATCTTAATAAATGACACAAAAACAAGAATTTACAATTGAAGATGTGCGCAAGATTGCACAGCTCTCTAACCTAAGTCTAACTGAAGCAGAGCTAGAGAAATACGCAGTAATGTTTACACAAACACTAGATCATATAAATGTATTAGAAGAACTTAATACAGAAAATGTAACTGAAACTTATCAAGTAAATAACCTTACCAACATTTTTTATGATAAAGAAAATACTACTACACTTTCGCAAACAGAAGCACTGGCAAACGCTAGTGACACAAAAGATGGCTTATTTGTAACCACAGGAGTATTCGAAAATGGAAATGCATAATAAAAATTTAAATGAACTAACAATTGTAGAATCCTTGACGCTACTTAAAGAGGGAAAGATTAGCAGCGTAGAATTAACTAAGGCCTGTTTAGACCAAATAGACAAATACGATAATAAGATTAAGGCATATATTACAGTTACGAGGGACTTAGCATTAGAACAAGCGCAAACAGCAGACGCACAAATACAACAATTAGGTATAAATGCGTGGGATTCCCAACCTTTATTAGGTATTCCCTATTCGTGTAAGGATAATTTTAGTACTAAGGGTATTGAAACAACAGCCTCTTCAAATATATTAAAGGGATACATACCACCTTACGAATCTACAGTGACTCAAAAATTAAAAGATGCAGGTGCAATATTACTTGGAAAAACAAATATGGACGCGTTTGCACATGGATCTTCCACAGAAACTTCAGACTTTTTTACAACGAAAAATCCGTGGAATGTTTCAACAACACCAGGGGGATCTTCAGGAGGAACGGCGGCAGCAGTAGCAGCAAATATGTGTATATTTGGGATAGGAAGCGAGACTGCAGGTAGCATAAGAGGGCCAGCAGCATGGTGTGGAATCACAGGATTAAAACCTTCATACGGTAGAGTTAGCAGATATGGAGTTATAGCAATGGCATCTTCAACAGACTCACCAGGACCTCTTGCAAAAACTGCACAAGATTGTGCTTTAATAGCAAATATAATAGCCGGCAAGGATAACTTGGATGCAACTACAGCGGACTCTCCCGTGGAAAATTATTTACATTCTACAGACCATTATTCATTAAAAACTCTTAAGATTGGAATTCCTAAGCAATATATTAATATAGAGCTAGAGGACGGTGTAAGAACAAAAATAGAAGATACCATAGCATTTTTGAAAGACTATGGGGTAACATTTAAAGAACTAGATATGTTAGACACAAAATATAGCATTGCCGTATATACAATATTACAGCGATCAGAAGTGTCTTCAAATTTAGCACGACTGGACGGCATAAGATATGGTCAAACTAGGGACTCTTTTGGCACAGAAGCAAGAAACAGAATGATGCTAGGGGCTTATACGTTAAGCGCGGGGTATTACGATGCATATTATGCAAAAGCACAAAAGGTAAGAACACTTATTATTGAAGATTTTGCTAAAGCATTTAAAGAAGTAGATTTAATACTAGCACCTACAATGCCTAATTTAGCACCCAAAGTTGGAATTTCAGAATCATCCCCACTTTTTGGAGAGCTTGCAGATGTGTTACAGGAACCCTCATCAATTGCGGGTTTGCCGGCAGTAGCAGTACCATGTGGTACATATAATGGACTACCTGTTAGCATACAGTTTATTGGGCCAAGATTGTCAGAGGAATTAGTACTTGCAGCAGGAATAGAATATCAAAAAATAAACACACACCATCTAAACTTTCCTGATTTAGAGAGAACCACTAATGTTTAACTTATTAAAATTACTTTTTAATATACAATCCAAATCAAAGGTAACATATGTTAGTGCAAAAACAGAAGCTCTTATAAAAAAAGAATGGGAAACAATAAGTCATCAGGTACAAACGGGTACACCCAGTCACTTAAGACAAGCACTAATTATGGCAGATAAAGCATTGGATACCGCATTAAAAGATTTAGCAGAGGGTACTACAATGGCAGAAAGACTAAAGATAGCAAAACCCAAATTTGACTATCCGACTTACGATAAAATTTGGAAAGCACATAAAGTTAGAAATAACTTAGTACACGAAGCAGGATATGAACCTCCACACTATGTACTTAAAGAAGCAATAGATAATTTAAAAAAGGGATTACAAAGTTTAAATGTAAGGATTTAAATGACAGATTTATTAGGCAATTACAAACTAGTACTAGGCTTAGAAATTCATATTCATGTAAATACAAAACAAAAAATGTTTTGTGGATGTGATGCTAATATATATGATGCAGAACCAAATACGCATACATGTCCAACGTGTTTAGGTTTACCTGGGGCGTTACCTGTACCTAATTATGAGGCAGTAAAAAAGACACAACTTCTTGGATTAGCAACAGATTGCCAACTTAACACCAATTCAAAATTTGATCGAAAACACTACTTTTATCCAGACTTATCAAAAGGATATCAGATAAGCCAATATAAAGAACCTTTATGCGAACACGGCAAAATCGTATTAAGCAGTGGAAGAATAGCAGAAATTGAAAGAATACATTTAGAAGAAGACACCGCAAAATCTAAACATGAGAATGGTAAAACACTTATAGACTTTAACAAAGGTGGAATGCCTTTAATGGAATTAGTAACTACACCTTGCTTTTCAAATATTGATGACGCAGTAGAATTTGCAAAAATGGTACGTGATCTCGCCAGGTACTTAAATATAAGTGAAGCTGATATGGAAAAAGGACAAATGCGTATTGAGCCCAATATATCATTACGAACAGCCGAAATGGAACGTCTAGATGAGTTACCTCCGTACAAAGTAGAAATTAAAAACATCAACTCGTTTAGATTTATGGAAAAAGCTGTAAAGTGTGAAATAGTTAGACAACGTGGCATATTAGAAACAGGATTAACTCCAGAACAACAAAACCGAGGATACGATGAAAACAAAAATGTTACAGTGGCACAAAGAAGCAAAGAAGAAGCACATGATTACAGATACTTTCCAGAACCAGATATACCCCCAATGATCTTTTCCGAACAATATATTGAAGATATAAAAAAACAATTGCCAGAACTACCAGCAGAACTAGCAGTTCGCCTGGCAACTAAATATCAGCTAAAAGAAACACAGATTTTTGAGCTTATAAAAAGTGAAAATAAGGACTTAGTACAAAAATTAGAAGAATTAGCATCGCACAATTTAGATCCTGTTAAAGTTGCAAATCTTTTACTTAACAAGCTGGAATATAGAAATTTAAGTACAGAAGCATTTATTCAACAGTATAATAAAGACAACGAGACAATGGATGATGCCGATATGCTTACACAAGCGGTTAAAAAAATATTGGCAGCTAACACAGAAATTGTTGATCAATATAAAAATGGTAAAGAGTCTGTGTTAAACTTTTTACTTGGACAAGTAATGAGAGAAACCAAAGGTAAGGCTAATCCAGAAATCACAATGCAACTTATAAAAGAACTAATATAAATTGCTTGTAGACCAAATATAACCCGATTAGAATAAATGTATGGAACTGCAATTTGATCCCGAAAACCCAAAATACGAATATATAACAAATGGCGGTAGAGCAATAGAAATCTTTAAAGAACTTGCCAAAGAAAGGGTTTTGGCTGTAGACGTAGAAACCACAGGTCTAGATCCACATCTAGATAAACTGTTGCTTTTGCAGGTAGGTACTCCAGAAATAAGTTATATATTTGATGCACGAGAAATAGATCTTAAAAATTTACCTATAGTTCATGAAGTATTTGAAAACCAACAAATAATAAAACTATTTCATAACGCAAAATTTGATTACAAGTTTATACGACGCCATATTGGATGTGAAACACTAAATATTTATTGTACATTCTTAGCAGAAGGTGTTATGACTGCAGGTTTAGGTGCATCTCTCGGTTTAAAAGATTTAGCTGCAAAATACTTAGGACTTACGTTAGATAAAGAGCTACAAAAGTCTTTTATAGGGTTAACAGGCAAGATTGTACCTGCACAATTAGTGTATGCAGGCATAGATACATTGATGCTTTTTCCTATTTTTGAACAACAACTTGTTAAATTAAATAAACTAGACGTAGCAAAAATAGCAAAACTAGAGTTTTCAGTATGTAGAGTGGTAGCAGAAATGGAACTAAAAGGTATTTATATAGATCAAGATAAGTGGCGGGGTATAATTGCTAACCTAGATACAAAAAGACACGAACTTGCGCAACAATTTCAAGACATGGTCAGACCCTACTATAAAACTACGCAAGAAGACCTTTTTGGAAACACAGCTGACGCAATAAACATAAATAGTAATGCACAACTAATGGATTTATTTAATAACAAATTAGGTCTAGATATGCCTTCTACAGGTGTTGCTATTTTAAAAACTACGGATCACCCTGCAGTTAACTTATTACAAGACTATAGAGGTTATGAAAAATTAATTTCATCCTTTGGGGACACATTGCTTGCAAAAATAAATCCTATAACAAAACGCGTACATCCTTCATTTATGCAACTTGGAGCAGCCACGGGAAGATTTGCATGTAATGGGCCAAATTTACAACAAATTCCACGTAATACAGAAGAGGCACCATTTAGAGAATGTATGAATCCAGCTCCTGGTTATGATTTTGTTGTCGCAGACTATTCCTCTTTTGAAATGAGGATACTTGCAGACCTTTCAGGAGATGAAAATTTTGTAAACGCAATGAATGGGGGGCTAGATATGCATTCATACACAGCATCCTTAATGTTTGATTTACCCTACGATTCAATAAAAACCGAACATAAAGACAAAAGACAAGCGGCCAAAGCTATAGGATTTGGACTAATGTATGGTATGGGTCCCATGGGACTTGCAGCACAAATAAAAGTTGAAAAAGAAGAAGCACAACAGTACATGAACCGATATTTTGGGGCGTATCCTAGTGTAAAAGCATTTTTAGACGGAATGGCAGAAAATGCTGTAAAAAATGGATGGAGTGCAACACCTGGGGGAAGAAAACGCTGGTATAAACAACCAGAAAAGAGTGATCCAGACTACAATAAAAAGCTCTCAAATATACAGAGACAGGCTAAAAACCACCCTATACAAGGCACTAATGCAGATGCAGTTAAATATGCACTAGTTTTTTTGCATGAACGTCTAAAAAAAGAAAAGGTTAAAGGAGATGTGATACTGACTGTGCATGATGAAGTTGTATGTGAGGTACCTGAAGACTGTTCTCACGACTGGTCAAAAATCCAGGAAGAAGAAATGGTTAGAGCAGGGGAGTTATTTATAAAAAAGGTTCCTGTTATATCAGATCCGTTTGTAGGTAAAGTGTGGGAACACTAGCCAAATAAACATATTTCTGGTTTAATACAAGGATAGCAACCTTAAAAAATAGCAAAGCACTTGTTAAAGTGCTAAGGTTTGTTATAATTTGATTATGGTAGTTTGTCATCGCTGTGGAATCAGACCTGCAACAATACCTACAACTAAAATGGTTGAAGGTAGACAGGTTTATGTACCACTTTGTTCTGTATGTCATGCAGAATTACAAAAGAAAACCGCTCAGACCAGTTCCATATTAGACAAATTTGGTAGAGACCTCACGCAACTTGCTAGAGATGGGAAACTAGATCCAGTAATAGGCAGGTCCACCGAAACTCAAAGAGTTATTCATATCTTATCAAGACGTACCAAAAATAACCCAGTATTAATAGGTGAACCTGGAGTAGGTAAAACAGCAATTGCAGAAGGATTAGCACAAAAAATAATATCGGGTGCCGTACCTGAACCTTTAAGAGATAAACAAGTATTTGCACTAGATTTAGCATCTGTTATTGCAGGCACCTCACATAGAGGAATGTTTGAGCGTCGTTTAAAAGATATTATAGATGAAGTCGTTGGAGCAGAAGGACGCATAATATTATTTTTGGATGAGGTGCACAACATTATTGGAATGGGTTCAGCAGATGGAGCAATGGATGCAGCAAATATATTAAAACCAGCTCTAGCACGTGGCGAACTACAAATGGTTGCAGCAACAACTATTGATGAATATCATAAATATAT